>DAONES010000018.1:0-24778 GCA_035403205.1 Methanothrix sp.
TCATCCTGAGGGCTCGCAGCGCAGGCGTGGATCGTTTCGTCCTGGTGGTGGGATATGGAGCGAAGAGCGTGCGCTCTTATTTCGGCGACGGCAGCCGCCTGGGCGTAAAAATCGATTATGCCGACCAGGACAGACAGCTCGGCACCGGCCACGCCCTATTGGCCGCCCGGGAGAAGGCAGAAGACCGATTTCTGGTATTAAATGGAGATGTCCTGCCAGACGAGACATCCCTGATTGAGTTGGCCCGCAGCGGTGTTCCTGCAGTCTCGGCCATCGAGGTTATCGACCCCAGAAGGTACGGCGTATTTCTGGTGAAAGAAGACCGCATCAAATCCGTGGTCGAGAAGAGCGAGCATCCTCCCTCCAACCTGGCTAATGCCGGCATCTACCTCTTAAAAAGAAGCATCTTCGAGGCGATGCGATCGGCACCGCTATCCGAGAGGGGCGAGTACGAGCTGACTGACGGCCTGAACCTTCTGGCCTCTCAGGAGGAAATCAGAATCATCACCCTGAAAAGCTGGATGGAGATCGGCAGGCCCTGGGATATCCTGGCTGCCAACGAGATAATGCTCAGGGATATTAGGCCCACCATCTCCGGCAAAGTAGAAACGGGCGCGACAATATCAGGCAATGTGTCCATCGGCCTGGGGACAATTGTTCGCTCCGGAGCCTACATCGTGGGTCCTGTCCTGATCGGAGAGGACTGTGACATCGGACCGAACTGCTACATCAGGCCCACGACATCCATAGGCGACAGGGTCCGCATCGGAAATGCTGTCGAGGTCAAAAACAGCTCCATCGGAAACGACAGCAAGATAGGGCACCTCTCCTATGTCGGCGACAGCATCATAGCAGAAAGATGCAACTTCGGCGCTGGAACCATCTGCTCAAATCTGCGTCACGACAAGGGCAACATCAAATCCTTCGTCAAAGGCGAGAGGGTGGATAGCGGCAGGCGCAAATTGGGAGTGATCATGGGAGACGGCGTCATGACCGGGATCAATACTTCGATCTATCCAGGAACAGTTATCGACTCAGGATTCAGGGGACTGCCGGCGGCTATTCACAAGGGCCTTGTCCTTTCCCGCAAAGAGAGCTGAATATGACAAGCCTTTTGAAGGCAAAGGATAAACAGATGATGGAAATAAAAGGAATCGCAGCTTCAAGGAGGACTTGATGAGAGATTTTATTGCCATAGCAAAACCCATCATAGGCGATGAAGAGATCGGGGCGGTAACCGCGGTGCTGAAGAGCGGAATGCTCGCCCAGGGAGAAAGCGTTAAGCGTTTTGAAGAGGAATTCTCCAGGTACCTGGGCGTGAAGAACTCCATCGCGGTAAACAATGGCACGGTTGCCTTGGATCTGACTATGAAGGCCTTGGGGCTGAATCCGGGCGACGAGGTCATAACGCCGGCCTTTACATTCATTGCTACAGCCAATTGCGCACTCTATCAAGGCCTGCGTCCGGTCTTCGCAGATGTGGATGCCAGGACCTTCAATCTCGACCCCGATGACCTGCAAAAGAGAATAACTGCCCGCACCAGAGCGGTGATCGGAGTCCACCTCTACGGCCAGCCTTTCGACCTATCGGCCATATCGGAGATCTGTCAGGACAAGAAGATCATCCTGGTGGAGGACTGCGCTCAAGCCCATGGAGCCGAGTTTCACGGCCAGAAGGTGGGATCATTCGGCAAGGCAGGATGTTTCTCCTTCTATCCCACAAAGAATATGACCACCGGCGAGGGCGGCATGATCACCACCAATGATGACGAGCTGGCAGAACGTCTGCGCCTTCTGAGAAGCCACGGAGATACCGGCAAGTATAACCATATCTCGCTGGGATACAATTACCGGATGATGAATCTGCAGGGAGCCATCGGCCTCGCGCAGCTAAAGCGGCTGGAGGAGTTCACAGCCAAGAGAATTGAAAACGCGAAATTTCTCAATGACAATATCAAAATCAAAGGCATCACCATACCCTATCAGGCGAAAGATGTCCGGCACGTTTATCATCAGTATGTGGTGAGGGTGGAGGAGAGCTTTGCCGGGACCCGGGAGAAGCTGATGGATTACCTTCAGGCCAAGGGAATCGGCAGCGCTGTTCACTATCCCAGGCCAGTCTATGAGCAGCCGTTCTACAGAAATCTGGGCTACACCAGCGAGAGCTGTCCGGTATCTGAAGACGTCTCCCGCAGGGTGCTGAGCCTGCCCGTTCATCCTTCTCTCACCAAGGAAGACCTGGAGTACATCTGCGAGAAAGTCAATTCCTTCGAGGCCTGAGAATGGACGTTGGAGTCATCGGCGTAGGAGCCATGGGCCGAAACCATGTGCGGGTTTACTCGGAGATGAAAGGAGTAGACGCTATTTATGTCTATGATCCGGTCCAGGCAAGCGCAGAGCGTTCCCGAGAGCTTGCCACGATATGCAAATCACTTGACGATCTGCTGAGCCGGGTGGACGCAGTCAGCATCTGTGTGCCGACCAGATACCACTTCGATACTGCGAGGAAAGCAATTGAGGAAGGCATTCACTGCCTTATCGAAAAGCCCATCACATTGACGGCTGCGGAGGGAATTGATCTTCTGCAAATCATCCAGCGCAAAAAGGACGAGGGCAGAGGGCAGGTGGTAGGGGTTGGCCACATCGAGAGGTTTAACCCCATTGTGGCAGAGATGACTAAGATCGCCCAGCGACCTGATTATGTATCCATCAAGAGGCATAATCCCACCTCAAACCGCATCACCGATGCTTCCGTGGTAGAGGACCTCATGATCCATGACATCGATATCGCCTTCAATGTGCTTTTCAAGGGCGAGACGGATTGCAGGATATTCAGTGCCGGAAGCGCGAATATCTGCGAGGCTCTGGCAGTCTTTCCGGGATGCGTGGTCTCTATCTCCGCCAGCCGCCTGTCATCAAAGAAGTTCCGCACCTTTTATGTTGAATCCGAGGACTATACGGCAGAAGGTGACTTCATGACCCAGGAGGTCTACATCTATCGGAAACCCGGCAGGTACGGCGTGGAAAACGAGAGATACACCCAGGAGAACATCATTGAGAAGGTCCTGGTAAATAAGGTCGAGCCCTTGAAGGTTGAGCTGAAGACCTTTTTGGATTGCGCAAAGAGCGGCAAGAGCTTCCCGGTCACGCCAGAAGAGGCTCTGAGAAACCTGCAAATCTGCGAGCAGATCAAGCAGGGATTGCGGATCAATAAGCCACAATAAGCCATAGGACGATACGAGGAAGAGATGCAAGAAGAAAAAAGCAGCTACTATGTCCATCCCACGGCCATAGTAGAGAGCGAGGCAGTCGGTGAGGGCACAAAGATCTGGCATTTTGCTCATGTGCGGCGTGGCTCCAAGATAGGAAGCAACTGCAATATAGGAAAGAGCGTTTACATCGATATCGATGCTGAGATCGGCGACAATGTGAAGGTCCAGAACTTCGTCTCCGTTTACAAGGGTGTTGTCATCGAGGACGATGTCTTTGTGGGCCCTTCTGCCACCTTCACCAATGATCTGTATCCGCGGGCATTTATCTGGGACGAGAGCCATGTCTCTGCCACCCGCATCTGCCGGGGGGCGAGCATCGGGGCCAATGCCACAATCGTCTGCGGCATAACTGTGGGTGAGTATGCCATGATCGGCGCGGGAAGCGTTGTGGCAAAAGACGTGCCGCCCTTTGCCCTCATGATCGGCAATCCCGCCCGGCTGAAAGGTTACGTCTGCTACTGCGGCAACAGGCTGACAGAGGATGCGGCACAATCCACCTGCAAATGTCCCGCCTGCGGAAAGATCGTTAATATTAAAAAGAGCAGACAATGAAGGGCGCTTCATTGAGGAAGGTTAATAGAGATGTCTGAAGAGCACGCAAATATTGCAGTTATCGGCCTTGGCAACGCCGGACTGCCTTTGGCTGCGGTTATCGCGGACAGCGGCATTGCAGTCATGGGCCTTGATATCAATGAATTGCGCTGCCGAATGGTAAACCGGGGGGAAAATCCCATACCGGAAGAAGCGGGTTTAGAGGAGCTGATCAAGGAGCACGGTGGAAAGAGGCTCGTAGCTACGCCGCGATTCGGAGATGCAAAAGACTGCAAGACCTTCATAGTAATCGTGCCCGTCTTTGTGGACGGGGGCAATAATCCTGATTTTTCCATTATGCGGAAGGCGCTTTTCTCACTGGGCAGGATCCTGAAGAAGGGAGATCTGGTCGTTTTAGAGACGACCTTTCCGCCAAAGACCACCGAGAGGCTGGTGCAGGACTGGCTATGCGAGTCCAGCGGCCTTTTAGCCGCCGACTTCTTCCTGGCCTATTCACCGGAGCGGATAATGACAGGCTATAGCATCTCCAGGCTTCGGGAGTTTCCAAAAGTTATCGGCGGCAGGGACGAAGAGAGCGGGATGATTGCCTATCAGGTTTACAGGAAATTCATCAACAACCTTCATCTCGTCTCCTCGGCGAGAGTGGCGGAGATGATCAAGGTCATGGAGGGCTGCTATCGCGATGTGAACATTGCTCTGGCCAATGAGCTGTTCAAGATCTGCCAGGAGCTGGAAATCGACTTCTTCGAGGCAAGAGACAAGGCCAACCACCAGTTCTGCCACATTCATCTGCCTTCTACCGGCGTGGGAGGCCATTGCATTCCCGTTTACCCCTGGTTTCTCATAAGGGAGATGGAGAAGAGAGAGCATTCCGGCAATTGTCGCCTTCTTCGCGCCGCTCGAGAGATCAACGACGAGATGATCCACTACTGGGCGGAAAGGATCTTGCTGGAGTGCCTGAAGATCAATAAGCCGCTTGTTAGCATCAAAATCTGCATCAAGGGCATAACTTTCCGGTCCGGCGTAAAGGAGTTCTATCACAGCCGCAATCAGGCGCTGGCCAGGCTGCTCATGGAAAAGGGGCTGGACGCCTACGTATATGATCCGCTGCTTAGCGAAAATGAGGTGAGGACAAAAGGCCTGCGCTATATCGACCCGCAGAATGCAGATCTGATCTTCGATCCCTTCCTTCTCACCTTCGAGCGTTCTGAGAGATGATAGAAACGGAGCAAAGAAGGACGCTGAGATGAGGATACTTCTTCTGTCCAACCAGCCAGAGAGGACGACGCGGCTGATGATGTTCAAAGCCACCCTGGAGAGCCAGGGCCAGCAGGTCATTGTGCCCAAATTCAGCTCCCGTGGCTGGCTGCAAATAGCCAGAGAGGCAAAAAAGGTGCTGGCAAAGGAAAGGCCCGATGTGCTGCACCTCTTCAATGTTCCGGACATCATCTTTCATGGACTGGGCAAGCTGAAGGGCTCAAGCTACGGAAAGCTCATTTACGACTACCGTTCCCCCTGGGGGGTGGAGCTGCAGATGAGCTTCGGGCCTCTGGCCAGGCCGGCTGGCGAATACTTTGAGAAAGAGCTGGCAAAGGCGGCAGATGCTATCACCGCCGTAAACAGGCCATTGGCCGACAAGGTGGGGACCTACGTAGCCGGGATGAATAAGCCCCTTTTCATTGTGAACAACTATCCGGCAAGAAGTTTTCTTCAAAAAAGCAAGGTTTCAGGCTCCTCAAAAATCTCGGTATCATCAGAAACCGATGAGCAGCCTATTGTCTTCATGGGCAGAATCAGCCGCCAGGAGGGCATAGGAAATCTGCTCCGCCTTATTCGAAATATTCCTGAGCAGCCTTTCTGGATTATAGGCGACGGGCCCTTTTCACGCTGGTATCTCAGAGATCTTCCCAATAACGCCCGGTTCTTCGGCTGGCAGCCGCATGATAAGGTGGCAGGACTGATAAGCCAGGCCAGGATCTGCCTGATACCGCACAGCGAGAGCCTGCTCACCCCCTATGCGACCGATCGAAGCGTCTGGAAGCTCAATGAGTACCTGCTGCTGGGAAAGACGGTGGTGGCCTCAGGGGTAACCCAGGAGGAGACGAGGAAGAACCTGGTGATTGTCAAGAGAGAAAAGCTGGAGGAAGCTGTGCGGGACTGTCTCCAGCGTGAGCCGCAGAGGCTTCTGGCAGAGGACTACAGGTTCTGGGACAGGAACGACCGGACGATCCGAGAGGCTTACGAGAGCATTTGAAAGAAAGCCTTCCTCGTGGCTGTATATCGTCAAAAAAGAGAGATTGCCGCACCAGTTATTCTACCGTGACGCACTTAGCAAGATTTCTGGGCTTGTCGATTGGTAGACCCAGCTTATTTGCGGTATAGTAAGAGAGCAGCTGCACCGCCACAGTACAGAGAACCGCAGAGTAGACTGGCTGGGTCTGTGGCAGCTCAATTACGTGGCTAGCCACCTTGGCAATATCCGGATCGCCTTCTGTGGCAAAGGCTATTACCTCAGCCCCACGGGCACTTACCTCTTTTATGTTGGACTGGATCTTCTTGCCGCAGGTGGCCAGAGCCACCACTGGCGTTTTTTCAGTGATCAGAGCCAGCGGCCCATGCTTGAGCTCTCCACCGGCATAGCCCTCTGAAGGTATGTAGGCGATCTCTTTCATCTTCAGAGCGCCCTCCAGGGAGATGGGATAGAGATAATCCCTGCCGATAAAGAAATAGCAGCTTGCGCCTGCATAGTGTTCGGCGATCTCCCGGATCTCCTCTCTCTTTTCCAGCACCCTCTGCACCATGCCTGGCAGCTTGGTCAGATCGATGAGCATCTTTCTCGCCTGGTCGGGAGTAAGATGGCCTCTGGCTCTGCCCAGACGCACTGCCAGCAGAATGATGGCCACCAGCTGGGAGGTAAAGGTCTTGGTAGCGGCCACGCCGATCTCGGGGCCGCAGCGGGTATAGATCGTGCCATCCACCAGCTCGGCAACGGTCGAGCCCAGAACGTTGGTGATGGCCAGGCTTCTCAGGCCGCAGGTCTTGGCCTTCTTCAGAGCGAGCAGAGTATCTGCTGTCTCTCCGGACTGGGTGATTCCCAGGAGTAGATTTCTGGGACGCACCTGAAGGTTCAGGAATTCGGATGCCACCTCCACATCGACCGGCAAGCCAGCTGCACGGGCAAAGAGGTTCTTGGCCAGCAATCCTGCATGGTAGGATGTACCGCAGGCGATGATGGTCACCCTCTCCAGGCCCTTAATCTCCTCATTGCTGATGCCCAGATCCAGCCGCACATCTCCTTCGATCTCAGAGATGCGCCCGGCGATGGTCTCACGAATGGCCCGCGGCTGCTCATGAATCTCCTTGAGCATGAAATGCGTATAGCCGCCCTTCTCTGCGGCATCCGCACTCCAGTTGATGCGCTCGACCTGCATCTGGCGGGGCTGGCCCGATCTATCCGTTATCAGAACCCGATCTGCATAGATCCTGGCGATCTCCCCGTCCTTCATGCGGATGACATCTTTGGTATAGGGAAGCAGAGCCGGAACATCGGATGCCACATAGACTGCCGACTCCCCCTTTCCCAGCACCAGAGGGCTGTCCTTTCTTGCGCAGACCAGATAGGGTGAACTGGCTGCGAGAACCGCCACAGCATAAGAGCCTTCTACTTCTTCTAAAGCCGCCCTTACTGCGGCATAAAGATCGCCCCTATAATGAGAATTTATGAGATGCGCTAAAGCCTCGCTGTCCGTCTCAGATGAAAACTGGTAGCCCGATTTGGTGAGTTTCTCTCTTAGCACGAGGTAGTTTTCGATAATGCCGTTATGCACTATTGCGATCTCTCCAGATGTGTGGGGGTGCGCATTCTGATCGCTCGGCTTGCCGTGCGTTGCCCAGCGTGTATGGCCGATGCCCATGCACTCGCCCGGACAGCCTTTGGATTGGTAGACCTTTTCCAGGTCTGCTATTCGACCGGCGGATTTCATGACCTCAATTCCGTTCCCGGACTTCATGGCCACACCTACCGAATCGTAACCCCTGTACTCCAGCCGTTTCAGAGTATCAAAAAGAATCGGCCCTGCCAGCTGATCGCCGATATAAGCCACAATCCCGCACATTAGCCAATCACCCTGCTCTCTCTCTCGATCCAGCCGCGAATTGATACTCCTGATCCTATGCGCGCGCCGGTGCCAACAATCGTCCCTGGGGATATCAGAACTCTACTTCCGAGTGTTACATCATCGGCCAATATCGCCCCGAACTCCGCCCTCTCAAAGGCATCCTCCAGATCCACCACAGATGGTCCCGTCTCGACGACCAATTGGTCACCCAGTGCGCAGCTTGATCCGATGACCGAATCTGAGATAATTGATGCCGATCCGATCCGTGCATCATTCATGATAATGCTGTTTCTCACCTCAGAATGCGAGCCAATTCGCACCGAGTCGCCTATGGAAGTAGACGGCAGAATTGTGACTGATGAGCCGATATCGCAATCCTCTCCAATGCAGATCGGTCCCACCAGATAAGATCCGGAGCGGACAATGCTGCCCTTGCCTACTCCCACCGGGCCTTTGATTATTGCGCCCGCTTCAATCTCGCCCTCGATTTTTGTCTCCTTCATTCCCAGAGCAAGGTTATTGGCATTGAGAAGGTCCCAGGCAAATATGGCATCGGACCATATGCCTTTGCTGATCACGGGTACTACATCCCTTCCCTCTGCAATCATCTGAGATAGGGTCTGTGTCAACTCATAGGATCCTCTCTCTGAGATGGGAGTATGACGAAGGTCCTCGAAGATGGCCTGGCTGAATTTATAGGCTCCCGTATTGATAATTCCTGAACACGGCCGTCCGGGCTTTTCAATTATCGCCTTTACCCGCTCTTGTTGTACCATCAAGACGCCATAGTCTCCGGAATGCTGCCTGAGAGCTGCAAGTATAACGTTTTCTCCTTCGGACGCAATCAATTCCTTAACTGCCCGAGCATCTATGAGATTGTCTCCGTTGACTACGAGAAACTGCTCATTGACATAGCCTTCCGCCTTTCGCAGGGCATGGGCCGTGCCTAGAAGCTCATTCTGTTCAATATAGGTTATCTTTACGCCAAAATCAAGACCATCCTCAAAATAGTCCATGACTCGCTCTTTTTGATAGCCCACTACTACGTAAAGATCCCGAATATCGTTCGCAGCCAGAGCCAGGATGACATGCTCCATGAAAGGACGGTTTCCTACAGGAAGCATAACCTTGGATCTGGTCTGGGTAAGCGGCCTGCATCTGCGGCCTTCTCCCGCCGCCAATATGACTGCCTTCAAATTTATCACATTCCGGATTCCAATAACTCATTTGTGTTGCTCAGCCTGGCTTTAGATCTTTTCGGTCAAATATTCATAAAAATTGTGACTGGTGGCAAAAAAACGGAAAAGGCCCAGTCTTTTATACATGCAGGGATCAAGAGGTTCATTCGAGGACGAAAGGTTAAATGAAGATATTGGTAATACCCACAACGGATTGGATCAGGCATCCTGTTCCCAATCGACTCAATTTCATCTTCGACATTCTGGCAGAAAAGCATGATGTGTATGTGCTGCATTTCGGCCTTTTGAGGTTTTCCAGGCTTTCGGCCAGGCAGACTAAATGCAAGCTTGTGGATGCCAGCTGGATAAATGCCGAGGATCCATCGCTCTATTACATACTGAACTTTCCCTACCACCTCTGGAAGATAAGGCAAATTGCAAAGAAGCTGCAGATAGATGTGATACTGTCCACCAACATCCTCCCATCCTTTGCGGCGAATTTTGCGCACCCGCCCATCGTATTCGACTACCTGGATCATCTCGAGGAATCAGCATCCATCTACTATCCCGGATCGGCCCTGGGCGAAATCGTCAAGCAAGTGGTAAGGCAGATCACCAGGTACAACCTGCGCGCAGCGCGCTCGGTGATCACAGTTACTCAGGAGCTATCATCCTTTCTGCATGACAATGGCATAAAAGACATAACAGTAATTGCCAATGGAGTGGACACGAGGCTCCTCCGGCCGCTCTCAATGGAGGAAGCCAAGAGATCTCTGGGTCTCAAAGGTGTGGTTCTGGGCTATGTGGGCTCGCTTGAACACTGGGTGGATCTGGAGACGGTAGTATCAGCGATGCCCGAGCTGGATGCCACATTGCTGGTTGTAGGGCCTGGCCTTTTTACCGATTATGGGGACGAGATCAAGAAGATGGCCAAGGACCATCGCGTTCTGGACAGAATTGTCTTCACGGGAGCGGTGGAGTATGGGCAGCTTTCTCGCTATATTTCTGCTATGGACATTGGCCTCAATCCCCTGAAGATGATGAAGAAGAACGAGTACGCAGCGGGAGGAAAGGTCTTCAATTATCTGGCATGCGGCAGGCCGGTTCTCTCCAGCCGCATGATATCCCTGGAGAAGCTGCTAGGCGATGATATCTACTACTATGATGATGTATCCAGCTTTGCCGCTCAGGTAAAGAACATCCTGGCCGCGAAGGGCGGCGAAAATAGATACAGAACCCTGGCGGAGAAGTACGACTGGAGAAAGATTGCGAGAAGTTATGAGAATGTCCTGGAAGACGCATCAAAGACTCAAGGATAAAGGTCCCTCAACTTGTGTGCGATCTTATCAGAGTCGTGAACCGTCTCGACATAATTTCGGCCTCGTTTCCCCAAATCCGCTCTCAGCTGAGGATCTTCTATGAGCAACCGCAGATTTTCCAAGAGATTATCGATGGATGTGTTCAACATGGGTTGAGAGGGCATATGTCCCTGCAGGTCTTCTCTCAAATAAACGCAGACGGGCTTGCCGAGGGCCATGCACTCCTGTGCCAGCATGCCGTACCATCCGATCAGCAATTGATCAACAACTATATCTGCATGTTTATAGTATTCTATTGCATCCTTGTGGGATGTATTCTCCACCAACATCAGCTCAATATTATAACCTTCATTTTTTAAATTTTTTATGGCTCTTAATACATGTTCAGTCCCCTTTAGCTGCCTCCTGCTGGGTGCATGCAGTATCTTGATGGGGCCCCGATTGCTTGCGGAAATATTGCCTGAACCTACGTAGGGGTACATTTCAATATCCAGCGGATTTGGCACCCATATCGCATCCCTGGACCACTCCAGAAGATCGGGGGTTGAGACAAAGATTCGCTGAGCCAGCCGGGAATATAGCCAGTGCTCCCCTTTCTTCCTGATATCTGTGCCGTGATGGTGCATTACTACCTTTTTGCCAAGCAGCCTCCACAAAGGAAAGTCAAACCCAAAAGGAAGGCCTGATGAGTAATGAAAATGAAGGAGATCATAGTCTCTGGCTATTGGGAAGAGCAGGGGCATTTTTTTCAGCAAATTTAATGGATTTTCAAAGTAAATTGAGCGGCGGGACGAGTAATCCAGCTTTATTGGAAAGTGATAGTCAGTTGGATACCCAAAATCCTGGAACTCAAACGATAATACATCACTCCTCTGGCCCAATCGCCTTTGCGCTGCGCAAAGCCCCTGAGGAACTCCCGCGATAGAGCCGATATGCAATATTGAGTCCATGAGGATCCTTCTTATTTTTATTATCAGCATTTTCTATGAGTGCAGCGACATCTTTTGCTGCAGCCCATCTGATAAAAAGGCAGCCGAACCGCACATTATACTTGCTTCACTGCATAGTTTTATATATACTTTATCTCAATAACGATTCAGGAGACTGGAATTGCTTGGCAGCTCATTAGTCGGCAATTATATTCTGCACAATGGCGTTTTTGTTCAAAGGAAGGCAAGAGGAGTGGCATCGGGATGATCAAGCTTTTTGCCGTTGTAAATGCGTCGATTCTGGATGATCTGGAGGCGAATTTATCTGCAACATATACAAGAATACACTATTTGATTAATGGATTGAGGGATTTTCCTGATTTGGACGTGAAATGCATCCATTTCAAGCAGCTGACCGGGAAAACTTTTCTGCCAATTCTATATAACAATTTGATTAAGACAAAGGCGGCAATTCAGAGCGCTGCGATATTAGCAGCGAACAGGCCAGTGGCTTTTTTCGTCTATCCTCATTCGCTAACTACGATACAAAACAGGTGCCTATTCTGCTTATGCAGGCTGCTTCAATTGGATATTGTCCTGGATATCCAGGATACTGTTGAACAGGCACAAGCAATCGGAACTGGAAAATCCACATTGAATAAAGAACAAGAGGACTATTATTTTAAAAAAGCCGATTTGGCACTGGCCCTAAATCCGCCCATGTGGAACCATTTGATGCTAAAATATAAAATAAATAGCGATAAGCAAGTTGCATTTGTGCCCAATGCCTATGAGGAAAATCTCATAACTATATTCCCTGATAGATATAAGAGCATCGATCGCAGATTCAACATTTGCTACCTGGGGGGACTGACGAAGAACCGGGGCATAGAACTGCTCTTGGAAGCCTGTCAACAATTGCGCAAAAGGCATCCCTATCTGAAATTATTTCTCTATGGATCCTATGGAGAAAGCATGCCAATGGGGCTCAAGAAGGCAATCGAAGATAGCGATTTCATCATCCGAACGCAGATTCCGAGAAAAGATCTGCCTGATGCCCTGCACGATGTCGATCTTTTTGTTATGCCATACGATCCAAAAGAGAGTTATATGAATTTCAGTTCACCGACAAAGCTTTTTGAATATATTGGCACTGCTAAGCCCATAATCTGCACTAAATGCGAATCACTTGTGGAAATTGGCAAGTATGGGGGCATAATATATATTGACTATGACGCTCTCGACCTGGAGATGAAAATAGAAATGCTGATCTCAAATCCGGAAATTCGTGAAAAGCTCTCAGAGGATCTCATCAGAATTAGACCAAGCCATACCTGGAAAGAGAGAGCAAAAACAGTCCATGACGCATTAATGCGTTTATAAACCCATCATTTTTTCTGATCGCGACCTAGAATATGGTGAGCCTTTTATACCAGGCTCTGCAAAATAAGCGTATGCAGGAAGCAAAGAAGTTTGCGTTAGATGTAAGCCATACGTTTATCGCATCGATAATTAATATGCTTCTGGTTTTTGTGATATCCATAATTTTGGCGAGACACCTGGGCGCATATGATTTGGGACTATATCGGTTGACATATACATTTTATGGGGTTGCTACCATGGTGGGTGCTTTAGGAATCCCCGTAGCGGTTATAAAATATGTGGCTGAATACAAAGAGGAAATTGCTAATTTGGATAGGGTGGTCTCTGCGGCGATTATTACTTCCATAATTGCAGGATTTATAATTAGTATTATTATGTATTTATTTTCTCATAATGCAGCAGATATATTCAGAATGCCACAGATGGAAAGCCAACTGATGCTGCTCTCGCCGGTTTTTCCATTTATCCTGGTAAATGCCGTATTGTATGGCGTTCTAAATGGGCTTCGCAAGATGAAGACTTACGCCATAGCATTGATTCTCCAGCAAACGCTAATGACAGCGTTCACGGTCATTTTGATCTATTATGAATTAGGAGTTTCTGGCGCAATAATCGGCATCGTAATCTCTTCAATCGGTGTGTCTGCGTACTTAGCCTACAATTGCAGGAGTTATATTCATTTGATACTGGATGGTTACCTGGAGACAACCAGAAAACTGACAACATTCGGAGCCAAGATGTTCGGCGCCAATTTGATAAATATGATAAATCTCCAGGCGGATGTTGTATTTCTGGGCTACTTCCTGACTGCTACAAATGTTGGATACTATTCCGCTGCAACGGGATTGAGCAAATTCTTTTTAGTCGTTCCTCAGGCCATTCAGACCGTTTCCTACCCGGCTACATCCGAATACTGGGCTAAGAAGGATATACTTGGACTTCAGAACATGATTGACAAGAGCGTGAGATATTCCGCTCTTGCTCTTATGCCGACAGGTCTTGCCATTGTTTTCTTTGCAAAGGAGATTGTTGTCAGGATATATGGACAGGGATTTCAGCAATCTGCTTTGCCTTTACAGATATTGTTGCTGGGAACAGTAATTTTTGGAGTCGCATGCACATCCATAGGAGGTTCGCTTGCAGGAATTAATCGTCCTGATTTAAGCCTGAAAGCTGCGGGAATAAGCGCTACGGCAAATGTAATTTTAAATGTTGCACTTATACCTAGATTCGAAGTGCCTGGGGCTGCCTTGGCCACATGCACATCATTGATTCTAATGACGGCTTTATTCGGATTAATGACCCTGCAAACATTATCAATAATACTCAATTTAAAATGGCTGGCGATGATGATTATCGCGGCTCTCATAGGATTCGCCGCCTTTGCCGCAGGTACTATATTCCTGAATCAATACATCCTCGGTTCGATTATCATAGTTATATACACTGGCATGGCATTGAGAATAATTCTAAAAAAAGATGAAATAGACGAGATTATTTCAATTATCAAGTCGGCGGGGAAGAATAGAATCTAGCCGCTAGAATGCGGAATAGATATAATTTGTGCCACTGCCTGGGGAAAACCAAATCAACGCAAAAAATACCGCCATCAGATACACCATCCAGTACTTTAGTTGCAGAGAACTGAGCATGCCGACCCAGTCTTTGCTGCAAAATTCATTTCGATATAATGCTATCAGAGCCACATAGAATCCAAACAATAGCAGGAACGGCATCGTCTCCTTTATAAATCCAAAGACCAGGCTCGTATATTGCAGTCGAGAGAGAAAATCCCAAAAGATGAACTTATTCAGACAGTAAATAAGATCATTCAGATCATTCACTCGAAAAATAAGCCAACCTAAGGAGACCAGGTACTGAGTTGCCAAGACCCCCAGGGCAGTCCAATATCGAGTCTTTGATACCTTATTCATTCCCTTGATCAGAGATAAATCCCTGAAGATAAGCCTGTGGGCGGAGAGAAGAAAACCATGATAAGCTCCCCATATCAGAAAATTCCAGGAAGATCCGTGCCACAATCCACAAAGGGCCATAGTTAACAGAAGATTCAGATGGGTACGCAAGGCTCCTGCACGATTGCCGCCCAGAGGTATATAGAGATAATCCCTGAGGAAACTGGAAAGAGATATATGCCACCGGCGCCAAAAATCGCCTGGATTGAGGGCAAGATATGGATTATTGAAGTTTGCAGGATACCTCAGTCCCAGTATCCTCACGCTCCCTATGGCAATATCACTGTATCCTGAAAAGTCGCAATAGAGCTGGACAGCAAAAATTACCGTGGCCAATATGATCCGCAAGGAATTGTATTTTGTCGGATCTGCGAAGATTGGATCAACAAACCGGACGAGATTGTCTGCAATTACCATTTTCTTGATCAAACCAATTCCGATAAGGGTAATGCCGTATTTTAAATTTGAAGCTGAGACGCTCAGACGTCTCATGGAGCCTATCTGATACAAGAAATTCCTGGCTCTTACTATGGGCCCGGAGGTTATCTGAGGAAAGAATGCGACAAATAAAATATATTCTTTCAATGAGGATATAGGGCTGAGACGACCAAGATAAATGTCAAAAACATAGCTTAAGCTTTGAAAGGTGTAAAAGGATATGCCTAGAGGCATCATCAGGCCTGATGCGTCAAGGATGGTACAATGAGCAAAAGAGCCCAATGCTGCGCCCATAAGGTGAGACAAAATGCTGGACAATTGGTCTGAGTACTTAAACAATGCCAGCTGTCCCAGAGCACAGATGATGGATAGAGCGAGATAGAGTCTTCGCCGTCTAATTGAACTCTCTTGATAGATGGCTTGTCCTGCGCAATATGTGATCAGGGACACGAAGAATAAGCATAGAATGAGATAGCCGCTTGAGAGAAGATAAAAAAGACAACTGGCAAACAGCAAGAATGCCACTTGATTTCGGCGAAACTTGAAAAGAAGGGTAACCATTACCACAATGGCAAAGAAGATCAGATATTGCAGGCTATTGAATATCATAATGCCGCGCTCTCTGTGATTAATTTTGCCATATCCTCGGAAAATGCCTTCCTTCCCAGGTAATTGAGGTGAGTCAGATCGCTAAAACATTGGGGGCCATAGCGGCGCTCATAATCGTAATAACTGGATTTCGTCAAGTTAAGGTACGAGAAATAATTGCGTCGAGTGTCATCCGAGATCTTATCCGAGAGCACGGGGTTAAGTGGCATATTGATTATCACGACAGAAATGCCTTTGGAATGCAGAAGCCTGAGTGTCTGATTCAGAGCCAACTTTTGATTATTTTCCCTCGGGCTAACCACATATTTGTCAAGCGTATCCCGGGAATTGTTTATTCGAATGAGGAGCAAATCATAAGTCAGATTCTCGCTGAAAGCGGGCTGAACCTTGAAATTTTTGGCGGCTTCTTGCTCAGAAGTCTCGCTAGTCCGGAGCAAATTCAAGATACTTGGGACTATAAACTTTCTTTGATAGAACTTCTGGTAAACGGGATTCATATCGATTAGCTCGATTTCATCGGCGCTGAAAAGCGATCTCGAATAATTGTCCAGCTGCATATCTCTCGATACAAGGACAAGATCGTCCGCAGATATATTGAAGGATGTATCATTGACAGCATAATAAGTCAACCCGATGATAACCATTCCGGGACGACATTCGCTCATACTGGCAGCCTCAGTCAGCCTCCTTAAAGGTGTATCCGCGGGATAGCCAAGGTTATACGTCTGAACATTCATATTGCCATCGCCATTGATGAGTTTATCAATAAGGCTGCAATCGATGTCCGCTTCAATTTGGCTGCTTCCGATAAAAAAGACTCTTTTTTGTGAATCATCCTCTAAGGTTCTATAAAGGTTGAAAATATTAACCACCCTATTGGATTCATCCAGATACGGCTTTACAAATAAGTGCAAAAACAACCCATTAGCAATAATAGCTATTATAATAGTCGCTAATAATATCAGGATTATATTGGTCCGATTCTCATCCATCAAGCAAAAGGTGAAACCAGCCCATAATCTTAATTGCTTCGCTCAAGTGCCGGATAAATAGCCTCATTAATCCCCGAATCAATAGTCCGCACATTCAGCGTGACCGCCATTCTTAACAGGCTGGGGGATATTTCAATATGAGCCTCTGCGCTCGGTCTCAGCCAGATAGTGATCCAGCTGATCCCTGATGATATCCCTTATAGTATGCTCTTTCTGGAATCCGAGCGATTCTATCTTCTTCGTGTCCGAAAGCAATATGGGAACCTCAGCCGGCCTGAACCTCTGCGGATCGAAAACGATTTTAATCTCTTTGTCTCCGGCCTTCGCCTTTACGCCGCCATCCTGAGCCGAAAACTCCAGCTCACTTCGCAGCATCATGCCGTCGATCTTCGTCTTTTCAAAATCAAGGCCAAAGATCTTCGAGTTATCTGGTTCATTGGGATCCCTTACGACCTTTTCTCCATTGAGTGTCTCAATTCTGCTCACCGGATAGCCTGCTTCTTCAAGGCTCATCAGCAGATAGCTCATCACAGAGTTGGTCCTCATGGAGCCCTGGTTGTAGACATCTCCCCATCTGCCCTTCTCTGCCAGGAGCAGATAGCCGTTTATGACATCGTCCACGTGGCTCCAATCGCGAAAAGCGTTTACATTTCCGATGGTTATGGCATCCTGCTCACCGAGCTTCAGCTTCATAACCTGGGAAGTGGCAACTGATGTTACAAACATATTGCCTCTGCCTGCTCCTTCGTGGTTAAACCCGCGAGAGATGATGGTCTTGACTCCGTAAGAGTGCCAGTAATTCCTCATCAGAAAATCGCCGTAGACTTTGCTCACTGCATAAGGAGACATGGGCCGGAGCGGGTTGGTCTCGGAGATGGGAACTTCAGGTATATTCAGCGGAGCAGGAAATACGCAGCCGTGTTTCTCCAGTGCCTTTTTGTATTGCTCTTCAGAGGTGATAACCAGGCCGTACTCCTCGCTGCTTCCTGCGAAGACCACCACGCTGTCTACATCCTTTATCCTGATAGCCTCCAGGAGGTTCGATGTGCCCCAGCAGTTGCATAGCATGGTCTCATTGGGATCTGCAAAAGATCGAGGCACAAATGACTGGGCGGCAAGATGAATGATAAAATCCGGATCGCTGGCGGTAAGAGCGCTTCCTACGCTCGATATGCTCTCCAGGTTGCCTTCTACCAGATGAACGGCATCTTTCAGGCCAAGGCGCAGCAGGTTATGTGCCACTCTTCCATCCGCTCGGCGGCGTATCAAGCCAAAAACATTTGCACCACGGTCTGCCAGCCGCTTGGCCATTATTGAGCCAACAAATCCGCTGATTCCAGTGATCAGAATATTTTTGCCTGAATAGTCCAAGGTTACCACCGCCTTATCTCGCATAGGATTTGAGAAGCTCTTTTACTCCGTCTGCAAGATCGTACCTTGCCTTGAAGCCCAGCACCTTCTCCGACTTTGCTGTATCCGAGAGCGTGTGCTGAACATAGTTCTTTATTGGATTGGGCACATATTGCGGTTTTATATCCAGTCCGATGCATGCATTTAAAACCTCGACTGCCTGATTAAAGGTGTAGGCCTTTCCAGTACCCACATTCACAATGCCGTGATAGTCCGATTTCATAGCCAGCTGCAAGGCGCGCGTCACATCTTTAACAAATGTGAAATCCCTCGTCTGGAGGCCATCCCCGAATATTACGGGCGTTTTTTTATCCTGCATCTCCCAGAGAAACTGAGTAACCATGTTAGCATATTGCTTCTTGGCAGTCTCCTTCGGTCCGTACACCGAGAAGAACCTCATGCCCACCGAGTCGACGTTATAGAGCAGCTGGTAGAGCTCTGCTATTCTTTCCATGGCAAAACGGGCTTCCGTATAGTAGTCTGTTACTCTGATGGTCATGTCTTCGCGATGGGGCGGCAAAAGGCCGTTGTAGAGGGAGGAAGATGAGGCGTAAACCACTCGTGATCCTGATTTTTTGGCCAGCTCGAAGACGGCTATGAAGCCGTTGATCGCTTCGCCCACCAGGTAAGGATTGCTCTTGTACATCGGAGAAGAGGATGGAATTCCCAGATGGTAGATCATCTCAGGATGGAGATTCATTCCTGAAAGGTCATTGCAGCTTCCCTGAATCAACCTTAAGCTGCCATCTAAGCCTTTTAGATTTTCTGGACTTCCGGTATGCATGTTATCCAGGACTACTACATCTTCTCCTGCTGCTAGAAGTTCCTCAACCAGGTTCGATCCGATAAATCCTGCTCCTCCAGTAACCAGCGTGCTCAAAACTCAAGTCCTCCTATCAACCGGACTGTCATAAGGATAGCTAGTTAGTAAGCTTTTTGGCCTGATCTAAACCTCAAGCGATGACTGGCTGCCATGCTGTTCCTGTGGCTATCTGACCATGCCTGCCAGCTACATCGGAGATTCAAAGCTCAAATCTGCAAAGGGCGTCTTCGATTGCACCTGTTTCAAAGCACCTGGCGAGGCACAATTCCCGAGAGTCTATTGAAATAATATTACTGTTTTTTTAAACCTTGCCAATAATACCCGGCATGCGCTATCTGACTTTATATATCTCTATATACTTTAAATGCACAAGATTTATGGCGAAATCAATGTCTTCTATTATGACGAATGATAAATGATGCAGCAACTGGGATGATCTCCTCGGAAGAAGCAGATGCCTTTCGCGAGGATGGCTGGATGGCCGCGGATCTTCATGTTCATACTCTTTTCTCCTCAGATGTCATTCCTGTTTCATCTTTGCGGCCTATGAAATTATTTCAAAAGGCAAGAGAAAAGCGCATGGATTTCATAACGTTTACTGATCATGACACTATGGCCGCATATCATAGCATCAGCCCGAGGCTTGAAGGATTGGTGAGCGGCGTGGAGATAAAAATCAAGGACATGGAATGCGTCGGCCATACCATTCATATCAATGTCTATGAACTTGATGTTTGTCAGTTTCAGGAACTTGAAAATATTGCCATGCAGGGGGACCTGCACAGCTTCCTGGATTTCCTTAAAAGCGAGAAACTGCCTCTCGTCTATAATCATCCGCTATGGTTTGAAGCAGGAGAAAAACCCAATCTTGCAGTCATACCTGATCTCATCAAGCTCTTTCCCGTCCTGGAGTACAATATGCATCGCATCAGGAGAAAAAATGAGATAATAATGGAGCTGGCCAGAAGATATGAAAAAGGGCTGATTGCATCCACAGATACACATTCCGGCATGATCGGCCATGCCTACACTCTCTCCAAAGGAAATGATTTCAAAGAATTTTATAATAATGTTTGCAGGGGGAAATCAAATATCGTCGTGAAGGATTTGACAAAGCAATATCTTATTCAAGAGATGAATGCCTGGCTGGATATGATGTCCAATCAGGATATGATCTTGAAGAATAAGAAGATCTGCACGGGAATGAGATATCTTGACAAATTTATTGATATTATGTCCAGCCAAAAGTTCAGGGAGTTTCCTCGAATGTATGCGGCAGCTCTTTCAGGTGTATATAAAGCGGCTAATTCTGGATTGCCTGCAGCCCTCTATATCCGGCAGGAGTGTTCCAGCGCGCTGGAGATGGAGAAGGTTCTTGGATCGAACTGCGGCCAGTTCGGTTCTATATAGAATCAATAGTAATATTGCCCGTACCATTATCATTTGGACAAGAAATTTAACGGCGAATCTGGTTCTCGATAGAACCGAGGAGATCAAGAGACAATTTCCAATCACTTCCGACTTTTCCGGGAAAAATGACGATGGAATGCGGATACGGTTGCTTGTCGCCGACAGCATAGAGCGTATTCTCGATCGCTTAGAAAATATCGCGGAGCTTTCGATAATTTGCATATTGCGCTTTCAAGAACATGAAATCAAATGACCATTGACCCGGTGAGAATTCAACAAGTGGTTCCGGCCGTCTTGTCCCTCATTTCATTAAGGTAGCCACTCTACAGGCAAACTCTGCGACAATACCAAACGGGCAGAAAATCGAGGAGCGAGGACCTCGAGGAGGCCCTTCTTCCTTTTATTTAAACGCCCGGACCGGGATTCGAACCCGGGTCGAAAGCTCGACAGGCTTTCATGATGGGCCACTACACCATCCGGACACAACAGATCCCGCCTCCCAGATTCGAACCGGGGACATCGCGGTGACTGCGCGTAGCACCTCTACGGTGCGAGACATACTACAGCCGCGCACTCTACCAGGCTGAGTTAAGGCGGGCCTCTCGCTACCAGGTATTCCTTGTACTTAAGCCCTTCGAGCCTAAAGCTTCAAAGATCTTTTTGGTGGGGACCCACCCGATGGGAAAATATTATTATGGGATGCGATTTTGGGAACTCTCTGATGCTTATAGGAATAATGTCTGATGCCCATGACAGCATCCAGGGGGTCAAGGATGCTCTTGCCATCTTCAAAGAACGGAAAATCGACCTGCTCCTCTTCGCCGGGGACATGATCGGCTCCGGCAACTGCTATACCTTCGAAGGCTTTGGCATTCCCATGAAGCTGGTCTACGGAAACAACGATGGCGACCGCGTAGGCCTGTTCCGCGAGTTTGCCCGCGTGGGCGGCGAGTATCTGGGCGACTTTGGGGAGATAGAGGCAGAGGGCCTGAAGATCGCCCTCATGCACGGCACCGATGAGCCGCTGGTAACGGCCGTGGTAGCCTCTCAGCTCTACGATGTGGTTGTCCGCGGCCATAACCATCGCGCTGAAGCGACAAGGCACGAGAGGACGCTCCTGGTCAACCCAGGCGAGATCTGGGGCCACTTCACGGGCCTCTCCAGCATCGCCATCCTGGACACCGCCAGCATGGCTGTGGAGATTATACCTCTGGGCAGCTTCAAGACCTTCCGCGAGATCCTCAGAGAATGATGCAAATGGCATCCGGAGTTTTCATACCTTTCCTGGGATGCTCTCTTTTTGTGCAGCAGCGTGGCGAGATGGTTAGCCGGATCTATTTCGCCAAGGAGATCCCCTCTGAGCCCTCACCCTTGGCCGGGGATATCGCCGCCTACCTGGAAGGAAAGGCGTCCTGCCCCAAGACAGAGCTGGACATGTCCGGGTGCACAGATTTTCAAAAGCAGATTTATTCTCTGGTGCAGTTGATACTGCGCGGCGCGACGGCAACCTACGGCCAGGTGGCAGAGCGCGCGGGCCATCCGGGCGCTGCTCGGGCCGTGGGCAATGCCATGGCAGCAAATCCCTTCGCAATCCTGGTGCCCTGCCACCGCGTAGTTTCCAGGAGCGGCCTTGGCGGCTACCGCTGGGGCAGGGAGATGAAGGAGAAGCTGCTATGGATAGAAAGAGAGAACTGCATCAGCAGATGATATCTCTCCTAGGACTGCGCGCCACGTTGGTCTTCGTCGCCTGGCCAGGCCTTGCGACCAGTTGCGAAAGAAGCCGCCGGCAATATAGTCCGACTGTCAGGCCATGAAAGCTAGCCCGCTCTCGACGTCCCTCCTTTCAAGGGCGCATTCGACGACTCACCCAGCGGGGCTCCTCTGCCCGGCCCCCAATGCATCCGCACGAGTTCACCCATGCGCGCAGGGGGTTGCCCGTGTTCTAGTGACACAGAGGCAAAAAGAGCATAATCCGGAGAAGAACATGAATCAACTCGAAGCTACTGGACAAATGTCGAATCCAGACTTAAAGGTCTCAAGGCATGAAAGCTCAGGAGATTCTCGATGTCCTGTCAAACAGCGACATCGTTCTTGAGTTAGCGGTAATTATAATGGTCCAAGAGCCGGGAAAACAAGCACTCCGTGCCATTGCCTCATTGAAAGGAGGATACGTTCTCCACATCAATGAATCTCACGGTAAAAATTTCAGAAGCTACTCATTCCATGTCTTGGCGGTTTGCGGTTGATCGGTGAATGCAATTTGATCGTCAGCCTTGACTGTCTACGGAGACTGTTTTTGGGGGAGGACCGCGCGCGGTGAAACGCGCGGGTTAGTCTGCGCCCTCAGCGCCGGGCAGGCTTGGATACTTGGCGTTTTATGGTTGATCGGCCTATGCTGCCATGATTTTTGTCTTGATGGAAATTTGCTGCTTGGCGACAATCCCTTAGACGGGATCTCTATTTCGCCACCTCTTTGCCCTCTACGATGGCAATCTCCTCTTCCGTCAGCCCGTACAGCTTGTAGACCACGGCATCGATCAGCTCGTCCGTCTGCCTGATCCTCTCCCGCAGCGGTCCCAGTTTGCCCATCGACTCCTCGAATTCCGCGCGGAGCGCCTCCGCTGGCTCCCGTCTGGCCGGGTCGATCTGCAGCTTCTTCCTGTTCTTCTTGAGCACCGCTAAAAAGCTCTCGTAATCGTGCTCATAGTAGCTCTGCAGCTTTGTCTTTGGCGTCAAGTCCTCTACCTTTGCTCCCACGTAGCCCTCCAGCCAGCCCAAAAAGCCCCGGATCTCCTGCTGCTTCTGTTTGTTCATCTCCAGCATTCTCTCCGCCAAAAAAGCAAGCAGATCGTGCACCACATCCGATTTTTCCTGATCGGCGATGAAGTTGTCTTGTGCGTCTTTGGGCAGACAGGCCTCTACCTGGGCAAGGATCTCCTCGTGCTTGCAATCGGCGTAGAGCTGCTCCAGCTCCGCACCCAGGCGGGCGCGCTCGGGCGCGGGGGTGGAAAAGGAGATGCAGCGGATGGGTAACCGAGTTAAATGAATACTCCTTAGTTCAGCTCTACCTTTTTTTGCTCGATCACCTAGGACAGAACAAATCCGTAAGATATAGAAGAACGTGAGTTTGGAATTTAGAATCGAGAGCAAAAAGTGATCCTTTATCGGTATAAAAAAGCATTTATTATTTAATACATATTCTCCATCAAAATCAGCTGAGAATCTGCTTTCTTTCGCTATCTCTGGATAGATTATTTTTGGTTTCGCAAATTCGGAAAAATGCTCTGAGGCAAATCTCTGTAATGCGTACCACTCATATCGTATTCCTGTTTCGGCTGCGTTTCTTTTGAGCAACCTATCTTTGAATTTCAAAAGATGTGCATAAATTGATGAATATTGCGTTCTGAAAGCTTCTTCCGCATTCTCTGATGCGCAATTGATTGATGTGTCTTCGTGTAATGGGAAATGCCACGGGATATAAATCAAATAACTATTTTTGTAGTTGTTTTTATATTTTCTTATATCATCTCCTGTTAGGATTGGTTTTATAATATTCTCGTTCTTCGGATCTTCTAGAATAAGTTTTTTTCTTGTGCCAATGTCTATAATAAATGCTTCATTTAATCCTGTCTTTATTCCCCAATATATCTTATTACTCGTATATTCGCCTAACGTTAAGCCTAAAACTGCCATTTTCCTCATTATATTATTTTCACTATCTGCACATAATGCCCAGCTATCGCTATCGAACGCATTTAAGTCCAAGTCCAAACCGCACTGCGCAACAATTTCTTCAAGTGAGACGAAATCGAGACTCGCTATGGGAACGTAGCGAACCGAGCCATCCTTTACTGTCTTTTCAGTTAGAAATATCGCAGGAAATGTGGACGCTTCCCGGAATATAGGCAATTCACCGAAATCGATTATCTGTTTAATCCTTATTCCGTTTAATAAATATCTGCGCAAAGGCATTCCATAATTTGACCGCATAAATTTATTGCTTGAAATAAATCCAAATTCACCACCATTCCTCAGGACATCATGGCCGCGCTCGAAGAAATAAACATAAAGGTCAGCAATTCCGTGATACGCTTTAAATGTATTTTGGAAATAATGCTTGTCCTCGCCCAATCGTTCCTGCCGCACATACGGCGGATTGCCCACCACCACATTGAACCCCCGCTCCTCACCCTGGAAAGCCTCCGGAAACTCCAGCTCCCAGTGGAAGAACCGCTTCTCGCCCGCCAGCTTCTGCGCCCTCAAAAACCACTCTTGCTCCCGCAGTCCGCCCCAGTCCGGGAACTTTTCCGGGCTGATGTGGTTTTGCAGCTCGTAGTAGTCGTCGTCCAACACGTTGTTTCCAAAGTAGGTG
>DAONES010000019.1:0-24464 GCA_035403205.1 Methanothrix sp.
TGGCGGAAAAGCTGAGCGAGAGCAGAACGGTATTCATCGAGGACAATCCCTATGGAGATCTGAGGTTCATGGGCGAGGACGGCCCTTCGATGAGAAACTACCTGGGCGAGAACGCTGTCCTTCTCGGCTCGTTTTCCAAGATCGTGGCACCGGGAATCCGCATGGGATGGATCTGTGCCTGCGAGGAGATAATGGAGAAGCTGGTTGTTGCCAAACAGGCCTCAGACCTGCATTCCAATTATCTCTGCCAGAGGATACTGGATCAATACCTCATGGACAACGACATAGAAAGGCACATCCGCAAGATCAGAAGAGCCTACAAGGATCAAAGGGATTTCATGGTAGAGATCATGGAGGAGGCCTTCCCTGAAGATGTCAGCTTCACGAGGCCAGAGGGAGGAATGTTCCTCTGGGTGACATTGCCTGAGAGCATGTCATCTCTTCAGCTCTTCGAAAGGGCCATCAAGGACAAGGTGGCCTTCGTGCCCGGCCAGGCCTTTTATGCAGACGGCGGCGGCAGTAATACCATGAGGCTGAACTATTCCAATTCGGATAAAGAAAGGATCTTCGAGGGCATAACTCGACTGGCAAAGGCCATCAAGGAGGAGGCCTCATAGTCTTTTTGCCCCATTATTTTTCGCCTATTCAGGTCATTTCAACCGACAGTTATATCATCCAGTAAGTCTATCACAAAGTGTTGCATTTCTGTCGATTCAAAGAGATTTGTTGAGATGATTTTTGTAGCGAGATTCGATTCTTTGAATCGATTCAAAAAGGTACGTGAATTAAATGTTTGAAAGAAAATATGAAAACAGAGATAGCAGCAGAGGCGGCTACAATAGCGGTTCAAGAGAAATGACAGATGTAACTTGCTCAGAATGTGGCAAGCAAACCCAGGTCCCATTCAAGCCGGATGGGTCCAGGCCGGTTTATTGCAGCGAGTGCTACCAGAAGCACAGACCTGCCAGGTCACCTGGAAGATACTAATAAATTTGATTTGAGACTAAATATTCAATCCGTGAAATGGCTATGTGGGGCAACATTTGGCCCTACAGTTTTTTAAATTTTTGGCAGTTTCCAGTTTCGCCTCAGCAAAAACTGTAAGGATATCGTGCCCAGCGCGGGAGACGGAAAAGGAGCAAGAGGATTTGACTGAGCACAAGCAGACCGCAATTCTCAATCCAGCATCAAACATGGTGATCAACGTTGACGAAGGAATAGCTCCACTGCTACAAATTATCTGGAACTGCGGCATCATGAAAAACTGCGCGATCTTCTCGAAAGAAATTCATCCTCAATAAGTGCCATAAATTAAAAGAAGGAGCCGAAATGACCTGTGATCTTTATACTCACCATAACGATAATTATTGCCTATAAATTTTATCTATCCAAACATTTAGGTACCAAAGTCTTTTTATGCAATAACATCCTAATAGAATCCATCTTTAAGATTGCATAGACGTGATTCAGAGAGATGGAATGAAAAGAGGTCTTGATAATGAAAAATGTACTATTGGCCATGGCTATTGTTATGGTAATGCCGATGACTATAATTGCGGCCGCAGATTTGGCCAGATTTAATAACCATAGCGAAAAGCCTCTCACGCAGAGCCAACAAGTGCGACTAAACCAACGACTAAAGCTAGCACGACGATTGGCTTTGATGCAACCTTCGCCGTAGCCTTTGCCCATTGACTAAATCATGTCTTCGTTCGACAAAAATGGCAGTCTAGCTGATATTCAACTATATTGAAGAAAAATAGGTATCGAGAAATTGATTCTGAGCCAAAATCAAATTCATAGGACATTAAACCGTCTTAAGGTGCGCCTTGACAGTAATGCATTCTTAAGTCAATACAGCTCTGAGCAGCCTCTACGATCTGAATTGTTTACCACCGATCAACTGATGCAACATGCTAAGGCATTGGCAGAACGCCATATGATTGATCCAATGCCCGGCAGGGACCTGCTATTGCCAAGGCTCTCTGAAAATGAAGCGATCCTGCTGCAGGCAAACGAGCTGCTGGCAGAGGCCGAAGCATCTAACCAGCGGATTTCGCCGGCGTCTGAGTGGCTGCTTGACAACTTCTACAAAATAGAAGAGCAGATTCGCATGGCAAAACTGCATCTACCAAAAGATTACAGCAAAGATCTGCCCCATATGCTCAAAGGACCGCTGGCTGGATACCCACGCATTTATGATATTGCTAAAGAGCTGATCCTTCATGTCGACGGTCAGGTGGATGCAGAAAGCCTGAGAACCTTCGTGGATGCATATCAGTCGAAAACGATTCTTAATCTGGGAGAGCTTTGGGCAGTTGCCATCATGCTCCGCTTGGCACTTATCGAGAACCTGAGGCGAATTTCTTTGCGAATCGCTAAGATCCGGATTGACCGTAATCTGGCAGGTTACTGGGTAGATCGGGTAATTACGACAGCGGATACAGAACCAAAGAACATGATCGTTGTTGTAGCTGATCTGGCCAGATCAGAGCCACCAATGACCTGTGCCTTTGTTGCGGAATTTGCCCGGAAGTTAGAGGGACATAGCCATGCTCTGTCGCTCCCGCTAATATGGATTGAAGAGCGTTTATCCGAAAAGGGAAAGACCATCGGTCAAATGGTCCAGGAGGATATTCAGCAAGAAACCGCAGATAAAGTCTCTGTGGGCAACAATATCAAAAGCTTTCGTTTTCTTGAGTCTATGGACTGGAGAGAGTTTGTAGAAGAAACCAGTGCTGTCGAGAAGGCACTGAACATGGACCTTGTTGGCACATTTAGCCGGATGGATTTCGCCACTAGAGACCGTTACCGCCACTCTGTTGAACGGATCGCAAAGTGCAGTTCGCATTCGGAAGAAGAAGTGGCACTTTTAGCTGTAAGACTTGCCCGGGAAAATGTTGAGGCTAAGGGTTCCGAAGATCGAAGTGCACACGTTGGGTTCTATTTGATAGATAAGGGGTTGCCTGAGCTGGAAAGGGCTGCAGGAATGAGCCTGCCGCTGAAAGAATCGCTTAGCAGGACCATTTATCAGTTCCCTCTGCTTTGCTATCTAGGCGCGATAACGCTAGTCACAGCCGTTACCTCTGCTGCGATACTGAGCCTGGCAAATGAGCTCGGATCAGACGGACAAATGCTATTCTTGACTTCTGTCTTTTTGGTTATATGCATAAGCAGCCCTGCAGTCGGCCTGGTTAATTGGCTGGCGACTCTCTTGGTCAGGCCTCATGCACTCCCCAGGATGGACTTCTCTTCAGTCATTCCAGAAGAGCTGCGAACGCTGGTAGTGGTGCCATCAGTCCTGACGAGCATCGAAAAAGTTGGGGATCTGCTGGAAGGGCTCGAGGTTCGATACCTGGCGAACCGGGAAAAAAACCTCCACTTCGGTCTTCTTACCGATTTGGGAGATGCACCGCAAGAGATCGTGCCCAAGGACGAGGATCTTTTGCTTTTAGCTCGTCAGGGGATTGATTCTCTGAATAAAAAGTATCATGATAATGTCTTCTTTCTATTTCCTCGCAAGCGCAGTTGGGATCCTGAGGAGGAGATCTGGAGAGGCTATGAGCGAAAACGAGGCATACTCGGAGAGCTCAACTCGTTACTGCGAGGCGGACCCAAAAATAGCTTCTCCTCGATCGTGGGCGACCTATCGATTCTGCCATGCGTAAAATATGTCATCACAGTTGACGAAGATACCATGATGCCATACAACTCTGCCCGGATGCTGGTGGAGACCATGGCCCATCCGCTCAACCGCCCCAGGTTCGACGAGCATAAGAAATATGTCGTTGAGGGCTACAGCATACTTCATCCACGCCTGAGTTCAGATATGCCTGAAGCAGATCGATCCAGGTTTGTCAAGCTCTTTGGGGGCGAGCCGGGAATTGATCCATACACGAGGGAGGTCTCGGATGTCTACCAGGACATTTTCGGGGAAGGCTCCTTCACCGGCAAGGGCATATACGACGTAGACGCCTTCTCTCTTTCTCTTGGTGGTCGTTTCCCAGATAACCTGATCTTAAGTCACGACCTTCTGGAAGGCAGCTACGCCAGAGCAGCATTGGTCAGTGATGTACAATTTTATGAGGAGTATCCCTACCGTTACACAACAGACGTTAAGCGCAGGCACAGATGGATCAGAGGAGACTGGCAGATCGCCAGCTGGCTGCTCACGCGGGTACCGGGCCCTGGTGGCTTGATTCTGGACAATCCGATCTCAGCATTATCCAGATGGAAGATTCTCGACAACCTCCGGCGCAGCCTTGTTACACCTGCCCAGATTTTGCTTCTGCTATCGGCTTGGCTGCTGCTTTCTAATCCACTATTCTGGACTATTGTGGCAGTAGGATCAGTTCTGGCTTTGCCATTACTCGCTTGTATCCGAGCGACCCTCAATAAATCTGCAAATCTGCCCATGGACAAGCACCTGCATTTTGCCGGTAAAGCAATTGTCAGATACCTGGCTCAGGCCGCCCTCAGCCTGACCCTGATACCTTATGAGGCATTCTTCAGCCTGGATGCAGTTGTGCGCACCGGCGGACGAATGCTATTCACACATAAGCGGCTACTTGAGTGGAACTCTTCAAGCAGCTCCAAGAACAGTGGGAAGAACAATCTGACAGGGTTCTACCAGTCGATGTGGATAGCCCCTGCGCTCGCTATTGCCATGATATCTTATCTTTTGTACGAACGTCCTGATGTTCTTTACGTTGTCTGGCCGCTGCTGCTATCCTGGAGCTTTGCACCTGCTGTGGCCTGGTGGATAAGCTTGCCTCTTGCCTTACCTAAAGCAAAACTCAGCGAGGATCAAACGCGATTCCTGCGCAAGCTTTCTCGCATGACATGGAAGTTCTTCGAGACGTTCGTGGGACCGGAAAGCTACTGGCTTCCGCCGGACAACTACCAGGAGGAACCGCGTTCAGTAATTGCAAACGGCACCTCACCTACGAATATGGGTTTGTCTCTACTGGCAAACCTGGCAGCATACGACTTCGGCTATATCTCTGCAGGAAAACTGATAGATCGGAACGCTTCTGCTCTTCAGACAATGAAAAACCTGGAACGGTTTCAGGGCCACTTTTACAATTGGTACGATATCAAGCGGCTAGAGCCAATGGCTCCAAGGTACATCTCGACTGTCGATAGCGGTAACCTGGCAGGTCATCTGTTAACTTTGCAGCAAGGGCAAATCGAAATTATAGACCAGAAAATCCTACCGGAACAGGTGTTTAGCGGTCTTCAGGATACGCTGCAGATAATTAGAGAAGCTGCTGCCGAGTCTGAAGACAGGGACCCAGGGAGAAATGAGCCCTCACAGATGCTTGCGCAGATCGCTCTATTCTGTACGGAGCTGGAGAAGCCTCCCAGCAATCTTTCGGCAGCGTGGCAATTGCTGGACCGACAGGCAAAGGCCGTATCGTTGATGGCAGACCGGCTGGGCTTCGAAGCGGACGCGAATCTGTTATGGTGGACAGGATCTTATGAGCTGCAGCTTCGGGACCATCTGCAGGATCTGATCTGCATGGCACCCTGGCTCATGTTGCCTCTGTGGATTAAGGAGCACCCTCTCCCAGCGCAATTACCAGCGCATGGCTCGATACAGTCCTCAGAGCTGCAAGCCGAGCTGCTCGGACTTGATGGAATTCCATTGCTGCGAGACATTCCAATGACTGCTCGGAAATTTATGCCCCTCGTAGATCAAATCAGCAGCTGGTATTGTGACGTTGACCGGCAAACTGAAGGAAATTGGCTGCAAGATCTTGGCCAAGAAATAATTAAAGCGGAAAAACGCGCTGTAGAGAGGATTAACTCCATAAAGAGGCTATCAATCGATTGCAGCGAATTAGCGGATATAGATTATGATTTCCTATTCGATAAATCGCGTCGGCTTCTGGCTATCGGCTACAATGCAGACGACTCCAAACGCGATGAAAATTGCTATGATCTCTTAGCATCAGAGGCGAGGCTGTGCAGCTATGTGGCAATTGCTCAGGGGCGGCTTAAGCAGGAGCACTGGTTTGCTTTAGGACGCATGCTCACCACAGCAGGCGGAGAGCAGGCTCTGCTTTCCTGGGGTGGGACCATGTTCGAGTATCTCATGCCACTATTGATTATGCCGACTTATGAGGACACCCTCCTCAATCAGACCTATCTCGGCACAGTCAAGCGGCAGATCGAATATGGGCAACAACGAGATGTTCCTTGGGGCATCTCGGAATCCGGCTATAACCTGATAGATATTAATCAGATCTACCAGTACCGAGCTTTCGGAGTTCCAGGCCTTGGATTTAAGCGTGGTCTGGCCAAAGACCTAGTAATAGCACCTTATGCCTCGGCTCTGGCCTTGATGGTTTCTCCACTGGAAGGTTGCATCAACCTGCAGCGAATGGCAGGCGAAGGCTATCTGGGAGAGTATGGCTTCTATGAGGCCATAGATTACACACCATCACGTCTAACCCAGGATCAAAGAAGCGCAACTGTACGATCCTTCATGGCCCATCACCAGGGCATGAGCTTTCTCTCTATGGCTTATGTTTTATTAGACCGGCCAATGCAAAGGAGATTTATGGCCAATCTTATCTTCCAGGCTGCGGACCTGCTTCTTCAGGAACGTGCTCCCACGGCCCTGCCTTTCTATCCTCATGCCGGGGAAGCGTCGCCATCAATCTGGAGAGCAGGCATGACGACAATTGAGAAGTCCAAGAGGATCGTCTATAATCCGAATAGCACTTCGCCTGATGTACATATTCTCTCCAATGGCAATTACAGAGTGATGATCTCCGGCACTGGTGCAGGCTACAGCCGGTGGAAGGAACTCGCCATCACTCGTTGGCATGGAGATATTACCTGCGACAGTGATGGACAGTTTTTCTTTTTGCGCGACCTGGACAGCGATGATGTCTGGTCGGCAGGATATCAGCCTGTGTGCAAAGATACAGAGATTTATCAGGCCCAATTCCAGGGATCGAAGGCACAGCTTTGGTCAAAGGCTTTAGGGATTGATGCCTATACAGAAGTTGTCGTCTCGCCTGAGGACGACATCGAGCTGCGAAGCATCAGTCTCACAAATCGCTCATCGATAAGACGGAAGATTGAGCTGACAAGTTATGCAGAGGTCGTTCTGACGACTCCTGCGGCAGATGCAACCCATCCGGCTTTTAGCAACCTCTTCGTAGAGACAAAGATTCTGCCCACGAGATCTGCGATATTATGCACTCGCCGACAAAGGTCCAGGGATGAGGAAACGCCCTGGATGCTGCATCAGATGGCGGCGGAGAAGGTCGATACAGACCTGATTTCTTTTGAGACCGATCGCACCAAGTTCATAGGAAGAGGAAGGACTGTTGCCAATCCTGCGGCAATGACTGGAGCAATAGGCCTCTCAAATACTGATGGCTTCGTATTGGATCCGATAGTTTCCATCAGATGCATTGTCACAATAGAGCCAGGAGAGACTTGCAGGGTAAACTTCATCACGGGAATGGCAGAGACCCAAGAGCAGGCCAGTGAACTAATTGATAAATATAGTGATCTTCGCATGGCAAAACGCGTCCACAGCCTTGCCTGGACTCACAATCAGATGATTAACCAGCATCTCAACATCACCGATGCCGATATTGGTCTTTATATGCGTCTTGCCGGCGCAATAATTTATCCTTGCTCAAACTGGCGCGCAAGCTCCAGCGTCCTCTTGAGCAATCGGGTAGGCCAGTCCGGCCTGTGGGCTTTCGGCATATCGGGCGATATACCAATTGTCCTCCTTCGCATCAAAGACAGGTCTTGCATCGATCTGGCGCATCAGCTCCTGAGGGCTCACGCCTACTGGCAGATGATGGGGATTGCAGTAGATCTGGTGATCTGGAATGAAGAAATCTCAGGCTATAGGCAGGAGCTCCAGGATGAGATTATGAGCCAGATCTCTGTTAGCACTGACACCTGCGCTAAGAAGCTATCCGGAGGTGTTTTTTTAATACACACCGACCAGATCTCAGACGAAGCGGGAGTCCTGATACAAGCTGCAGCTCACGCCGTATTCACCGATGACCTGGGAACACTTGAGGAGCAGCTCGAGCGTGATAGCAGAATCTCGCCTGAAGTTCCTCTTTTAAAAACGGAAAAGACAGTGCTGTCTGAGAACTACAAGGCGATCGAGTCTTTGGGTGGAGACCTGATATTCTTTAATGGTCTTGGCGGCTTCACAGAAGATGGACGCGAATATGTAATCAGGATAGCTCCAGGACAGACCACGCCGGCACCCTGGTCTAATGTGATTGCAAATTCCCATTTTGGGACAGTGATCTCTGAATGCGGCAGCGCATATACCTGGGGCGAGAACTCTCAACAATTCCGTTTGACCCCATGGTTCAACGATCCGGTGAGCGATTGCAGCGGCGAAGCTCTCTACATTCGAGATGATGAGAACGGAGAATTCTGGTCACCCACTGCCATGCCTGCCCGTGGCAAGACGCCTTACAGCTGCAGGCACGGTTTCGGTTATAGCGTCTTCGAGCACAAAGAGAACGGGATTGCATCAGAGATGTGGGTATATGTGGCAGTAGACGCTCCCATAAAGTTTTGCGTCCTGAAGGTTCGCAATGAGTCCGATGTGCCCCGTCGGCTTTCTGTGACCGATTATCTCGAGCTGGTATTGGGAGAGATTCGCTCCAAGACACAGATGCATGTAGTTACACAGATTGATGCAAAGACGGGTGCCTTCTTTGCCAGAAACCCGTATAACACGGATTTTCCGGGAAGGATTATGTTCATGGATGTGAACATGGAAATAAGCAGCTTCACAGGTGATCGGACTGAATTCCTGGGACGAAACGGCAACATCGTCAGACCTGCGGCGCTAATACAGGAACGACTTTCCAACAGAGCCGGTGCGGCCATGGACCCATGTGCAGCACTGCAGGTTAAAATCGCTCTGGCTGAGGGGCAGGAGAGCGAGATCGTCTTCACCTGCGGAACCGGGCGAGATGAGAAAGATGCACGCCGCCTGATCAAACGTTTTCGCGGGTCGGCTCCTGCCCAGATGTCATTGGAGCAGGTTTGCAGCTACTGGAACCGCACCCTTGGCATCATGCAGGTAGAGACTATGGACAAGGCCCTTGATGTGCTCACGAATGGCTGGCTTCTCTATCAGACACTAGCCTGTCGAATGTGGGCGCGCAGCGGATACTATCAATCAAGCGGAGCCTACGGCTTCAGGGATCAGTTGCAGGATGCAATGGCTCTGGTTTACGCAGAGCCGAAGCTTTTCCGCGATCACCTCCTCTGCTGTGCAGCCCATCAGTTCGTGGAAGGAGACGTCCTGCACTGGTGGCACACGCCATCGGGACGCGGCGTGCGCACGCATAGTTCCGATGATCGTCTCTGGCTGCCTCTGGCAGTTCACCGCTATGTCAAAGCAACTGGAGACATTGGTGTGCTCGACGAGCGTATCAACTTCGTCATGGGCCGGCCACTGAGGCCTGAAGAGGAGGCGTATTATGATCTGCCGGCCTGGTCTGATGAGTCGGGATCCCTTTACGAGCACTGTGTTAGAGCCATTCAGAGGAGTTTGCAGTTTGGTCAGCATGGCCTGCCGCTCATGGGGACGGGAGATTGGAACGACGCTATGAACCGCGTTGGCTACCAGGGAACAGGGGAAAGCATTTGGATGGCCTTCTTCCTTTATGATGTGCTCAGCAAATTCGAAGAAATTGCCATGATGCGCAACGATGAAACATTCGCAGGTCTATGCCGCAGCGAGTCCTCTGATCTGCGCCGGAAGATCGATGAGTTCGGGTGGGATGGCCATTGGTATCTGCGCGCATACTTCGATAACGGAGAGACACTCGGATCCTCGGCCAATTCTGAGTGCAGGATTGATTCCATTCCTCAGAGCTGGTCGGTTCTTTCTGGGGCCGCAGATCAGGAAAGATCAAAGGAGGCGATGGAACAGGTGAATCGTCTTCTTGTCAATCGGGATGCTTCGCTGATAAAACTACTGGAGCCACCCTTCGATAAGTCCGACTCAGATCCCGGCTACATTAAAGGCTACATTCCGGGGGTGAGGGAGAATGGCGGGCAGTATACTCATGCCGCGATATGGGCAGTTATGGCATTTGCGGCTCTGGGCGACAGCAGCAGAGCCTGGGAGCTATTGTCTATTATAAACCCTATTAACCATGGCTCGACCCCGGAAGAGATTGAGGTCTACAGGGTTGAGCCATACGTCGTAGCTGCAGATGTATATGCCCTTGTGCCGCACACCGGACGAGGCGGATGGACATGGTACACAGGAGCTGCCGGCTGGATGTATCGCCTCATCGTAGAATCGCTGCTTGGAGTCAGGATGGAGGTTGATAGACTGAGCTTTTCCCCCTGTCTTCCTGATGGCTGGAAGTCGTTTCGCCTGCATTACCGCTACCGTGAGACTTTTTACCATATCACGGTTAAGCGAGTGGAGAATGGATCAGACTTGGTAGGTGTGACGATTGACGGTCTGGCGCAGAGCGACAAGACGGTACACCTGGTTGATGATCAAAGGGAGCATTTCGTAGAGGTCAATCTCGGAGGCCACCGGAAAAAGGAGCCTCCGAACACATCATCTCAATGATGAGGTGGTATGAACTTCCTTCTGCTATTGACATATTCGGTTTTCTGAAGCTCTTTGACAATATGGGCCGCGTCGACATTATACTTGATATATGCTTTGCCATCCACCTCATCTATGTGGATCAGGCCATAATCCACCAGTTTCTCTAAAACTCTTAATATCTGTTCTTCAGAAAGCCCGTCCTTCTTGGAGTAGTTTATGACTTCTGACTTGGTGCTCTGGGCATAGGGATCAGCCTTGCTTCCCAGGCTCCACATGTCTATGATTCGGCCAAATACCTTCTTCTCTTCCACATCCAGATCTTTTTCGGTTAAAACAATGCCAGTCAATTCATCTGCCTCCTATTCAGGATGATTCTCTTTGCCACAACTTGGATTTTCCTTTGATTGAAGTCTTGGACATTGTATATTAACTTATTTTATGATCCAGGTAATCAGAGAATTTGCGGGGAATCGCCGAATTTAAGGGAGAATTGTCAACTATTGCAAAGCTCAGCATTTCAAAACCTTACGTGTCTAAAAATTTAGATACCAAAAGCTTTTTATCCAATAACATCCTATTAGACTTTAGATTATAAAATGGAGAATCAAAAAATGACAAATGAAAATATAGAGAAGGCGAAAGCTGATACTAAGAAAGTCATGTCCGATTTAGGAAACAAGCTATCACATGCAAAGGCGGATGTAAAGGCTGATATAGAAAAAGCAAAGGCAAAATTTGGGCCTGATGATGAGCTGGGGAAGAAGGCGGCTTATGCAAAGGCTGACATTAAAGCTAATGCAGAGAAAGCAAAGGCTGATGTCGAGAATGTATTGGCACATGCAAAGGCTGATGCTGAAAAGGGAAAAGCCGAAATAGGAAAAATGATGAATGATGCATTGAAATGAACAAAGCAGTTTCAGGACCATAATCAATTTTTCGGCGGTGTAAAGAAATGGTGGACTTGCTCTATTTGGCAGTAGTGTTCTTTGCAATAGCTCTGATACTTGGAATAATGGGTGTACGTGGTGCAGGCATATCAATGGATATTGCCAAATGGCTGATAATTGTATTCATCATCCTGGCAGTATTATCGCTTATCTTTGGTGGTTCATTCCATATGGCGACATTGCAGCTGGGAATTTGGAGCTAAACCGAACAGGAAAGACATAGGCTGCTATTCTCAGAGTTTCAACAAATTTTTATAGAATATTACTCATTATTAAACTCTGTAGTCGTCTTGATTTTACATTTTGATTTATCAATTTTGTATATGTAAAGCTTATGGACTTTAAATACCATGATACCAAAAGCTTTTTATGCGATTGCGTCTTATTAGAATGTGGAATTGCAAATAATAGGTGTTAAACATGAATTATGGCAAAATTTTAATGTGTTTGACCGTAATCGTCTGCCTTGCATCTCAGGCATTCGCACAGTCAGACCCTCTAGGCGAAAGCTCCAATAACAGCAAAATGGGATCCAGTGGAGATTGGATCAGTCCCAACATGGGCCAAGTATACACTCGCACAAATTCCGATCCAGGACTGGCCGGCATGTTACAGTGGCTCGATACGCCTGTCCCTGACTTCCCCTGGTACTCGACTGGTGGTTCCTTCTACAGCCAAGCATATAGCTACATCACGTTCTCTCCCTACACAGAGTACTATAAAACCACCGGTACACCTGTAGTTGGCGGGATAATAAGCAATCCTACCAGATTCGATATAACTCAGAAAACACCTTCTACTGTGTACTACGGTGCAGGTGTTGGATTGCCATTCACCCAATATGCATCAACCGTGCCATCCAAGACCAACGATCTCTGGATCCAAGGAGCAACAAACTGGACACAGTATGTGGTGAGCCCTGCTGGAACCTGGCTGCAGCTTATCGCCTATGCACCAGTTGAAGGACCTGCCGGTTTCTATGAGATGATCCAGACCGACACAACCAGCTCGAAGTACAGCAGATATCAGTTCAACCAGGGCTATAACACCATGAACTTCAATGCCGACCAAATTGGAAGACACATGCTCTACTTTGTGGTTAACAACCAGCCCAGCAATGTGGTTGTTGTGGATGTGTTTGCCCAAGCTTAAGCGGGGTCAACAAAGCCTGTATCTCTGAGGGTATGGTTAAAAATTTTTGAGATTGATGGTTATGCATTTCTGCGATTTAGACTTGATGCAATCAATCTCTATTAATCTGTTTTTTGAGTAGCTTTAGCATTTGTATTAGATGTCACTTTTCTAAAGTATATCATTGTCCTATAAGCTGCCAGTATGAAGCCGTAGACCGCGGGGCCAACTATCACGCCCACTATTCCGATAACAAAGACTGGTGCCGTAAATGCCATGAGGGTGATGAGGGGATGGATTGAAGCGCTCGCTGATGCCAGGCGAGGAAGAACAAAGTTATTGGGGATTACAGTGAGGAAGATTATCCCGAAGGCCAATAGGGCTATGCCCGTGGTATATTCCTGAGTCAACAGATAGTAAATTGCAATCGGCCCGAAGATCAATTCTGGTCCTACCATTGGAACCAGGGCGACTACAGCTATTATCATGCCCCATAGCAGTGGGTAAGGTACGCCGAGCAAGAGAAATCCTAATGCCCCTGTGATCCCGATCAGAAGAGAGTTTAGAAAAAAAACCCGGAAAAGGCTCTTATAAATGAGATTCAGCTCGACAAGAAGATGTGTAGTTAATTCTTTTTCGGTAATCAGCTCTTTAAATTCTTCTATTATCCGTCTGCCGTCAACAAGGAAGTAATAGGTGAAGATTATTGCCAGAAGAAACTGAGTGAAGTATATTGGCAGGTTCGAGGCGAAGCTCATAATGCGGTCCTGCAAAATTGGCTGGACCATTATGATCAGGGCGGTGGGAATGTCACCTATCCCCTTCACATAGTTTGCAGCCAGAGTCGGCAGGTACATCTCAGAAAGATCGTTGATTGCGATGGAAAAATTGGATGCCTGTATCTGAAGATAAGCTATGCCACCCAAGCCCAGCAAATTCGACATCTCAGTTATGAGAGCATCGGCTGCCGCAAATATTACAAATATTAGTATAAAAAATATTATCAATATGGATGCTAAAGCAGATGCTCGACGGTGGTTACCGATGTTCCTGGATAAATACATGAATACTGGATCTAAAATATATGCCATAAGAAAGCTTAAAAGAATGGTCGATATAAAATCTTTGCTAATATATATTGCGAAGATAACCAGGACAAAGATAATCGCTGCGAAGATGATACAAAATCTGCGGCGTTGATCCATGCTATGCGTCAACGGTTCAATTCTAGATAAACATTATCTGTCATTATTAGCGGTCTTTTGCACTTCATCCATAAGACCGCTATTGCATGAGCGCTTGTTATCTCCTACTTTTTCCATCCTTTTCTTGCATCACCTTTGCCAGGCGTCCCTTTCTTCCCCAAATTCGCGGCCCCCTTCTTTGCATCTGCGCTTCCAGATGCCACGGACTTTCCAACATCAGACGTTGCTTTCACTACAACATCCTTTGTTCTCTTATCTTTCTTATTTTGCATTTAAAATTCTCCAGTTAAACATAATCTGCCACTGCCATAATACTATATTTTTAAATATAAAGCTTTTGGTACATAGATAGATATACATCATAATCTATATATACATCATGTACCGTTTGATAAGGATAATGCCCAAAACAACATTGACCTTATCCGAGCCCATAGCCAAGACGCTCAAGGTTTATACTGCAAAAACAAAGAGCAGCATGCGTGCCCAGAGTGAAGTTGTAGAGGAAGCGTTAATCGAATTTTTTGAGAGGCACAACGTTAAGATTGAGACCTAATTCGAGATAACGCCGGGATCCTGCACTCACTGCTAAGCCGAAGAATGAAGATTTGGCCGAGGTTAAATGCAACTATGATATGCCCTTCTGGATATCATAATGATTCTGTCTGCGAGATGGGCAAGATAGTTCGCCAAGCCTTGCGTCCACGCGAGAGAGCAAGCGAGCGCGTGGCTCTCAGATAAGCTCCTTAGTAATGCAGTGTGCTTTTCCCGAGAAGCTCCCATCCGATGCTGCCGCATCTTCCAGCATGCATTGGAGACAGGATAATCCAAGAATCTAATTTCACCTTAGGCAGTGTCTTATACTTGCAGAGATGAATGAGGTTAAGAAAAAATGGAACAATGCATTTTTTGTGGCAGTTTTAAAGCTGCAGGACGATTTGTAGTCCCTGGTAAATGGATATACAGGTCATGTGTTGCTCGTTTTGAAGAGTCGCTGGACTGGAATCCTGTGGGCTTCTCTACCTAGGCGCGCGCCAGCTGAAAACACCATTCCTCCATGAGAGAGTTCTTTATGATCTTCACCTCTTTGGAAATACTATGGCCTTTATGATCATGCAGATGCAATAGATCCATATGTCAACGTCAAAGATAATTGGCCGCGATGGTCGCCTGGTGTGGGACGATTTTCCGTTATCCCTGAAGTATTGGATTATAGAGCTGACCATTCCAGATGATGGAAAAGAGAGATGGCATGGCAAAGCGATTATCTCGCAGACAGACCTCCGTGCCATGATGCAAGTGAAAGCAAAGTCCAAGCCCATTCAAATAAAGGAGCCCATTAAGGCAGAATTTCACAAGGGCAAAAAGGTCTATAGCGGCCAGTTGATTATCTCCTCATTTCCGGATCCCATCGACTCCAATCCGGTTGTCGATTTCTCAGGCACCGGCGAACTTGCGCTAAAAGAGCAGTGATCGCCTGGTTGCTGGCCGATATTTCTCAACTTCGCAGGCTAACCCTCAAGATCTCGAAGCGTCATGCGCATTTCGTAGACCCCATCCTCACTTCTCTTTTCCGTATCAAATCCCATATTTTTAAAGAGATTGAGCATCGGCTTATTCTCAACTAAGACCTCAGCAGTAAAACACAACATGCCCCGTCGTCTGGCCAGGCGAGTAAGATAGGTCAGCAGATCGTGGCCTACGCCCATATTTTGATATTCATCCTTTACCACTAAAGCCACCTCTGCAGCATGCATCTTTTTATTTATCTCATACTGTCCAATGGCGGCGATGGTTTCTCTGCTATCGCCCTCAACAATGGCCAGGATCATCATACGATTAGCATAGTCCACTAATCCAAAATCCTGCAGCCGATCATGGGGCATATCCATCCGAACGGACATGAACCTCTTGTACATGCTTTCATTGGAAAGGCCATAGAAAAAGTCCTTCATCAGGGGCTCGTCTCCGATCTTAACCGGCCTGAGGAGAATATGCAGCCCGCTCCTGGTGGTTCTGAATGTCTCTAAAGCCTCCGGATACACCCCATTCGGCCCGGATACGAACGCTTGATCCTTGTAGATGAGCAGAAGTCTCCTGGCCTCCTCAATGAGCCACGGCCTGAATTTGGGATGAGCGATGGCAATAAGATCCATGGCTCGTTCCCTGATGTTCTTGCCATGCAGATATGCTATGCCGTACTCAGTAACTACATAATGCACATCGCCTCTGGTAAATGTTACACCAGTCCCCTCACGCAAGGAGGGCACTATCCGGGAAATGGTGTCATTGATGGCGGTTGAGGGAAGGGCCAGAATGCTCTTGCCGCCCGGCGCAAGCGCGGCACCCCTCATGAAATCTGCCTGACCTCCGATGCCGAAGTAGAATGTCCCTGCCAATGATTCTGCCGTGGCCTGACCGGTTAAATCAATCTCCATGGCGCTGTTGATGGCAGTCATCAGCTTATTCTTGGCAATAACCAAGGGATTATTTACATAATCGATGGTTTTAAATGAGACTGTTGGATTCTCATCCAGAAACTCGTAAGTTTCCTTTCTGCCCATACAGTAGGATGCTATCGTCTTTCCCGTATCTATGGACTTTTTGCTGTTATCAACCACACCCCTTTTCATCAAATCAATGATGCCGTCGCTTAAGATCTCAGTATGTATACCAAGATGCTTTTTCTCCCCCAAATATGCGATCGCAGCATTGGGTATGATGCCATATCCAACCTGCAGCGTTGATTCGTCCTCGATGATCCTGGCAACATATTTGCCTATTGCTTTGATGCCTTCCCCCGGGTCTTCTACTGCATATTCCAACAATGGTTCATCGTGAGGGATAATAAAATCTACATCTTTTATATTTATGAAGCCATCACCCTGGGTACGAGGCATATGGGAGTTTATCTGGGCCACGATCAACGATGCCTTCTGGGTGGCAGCCTTTACAATATCTACGCTTATCCCCAGGCTCATATATCCGTGCTTATCGGGAGGAGTGGTCTGGATTAATGCTACGTCTATTGGTATGATCTCTCTTCGAAAGAGACCGGGAACGGCTGAAAGCGATATAGGTGTGTAGTCTGCAGCACCTATATTGATCGCATTTCTCGTGCCTTCGCTTATGAAGAATGAATCTATCCGGAAGTTGTCGCGAAATTTTTCATCCATGTAGGGTGCAGCGCCAACAGTCCATACGTGAATGATCTCGATACCGAAAAACGCTTTAGGATTGCGACTGACGTAGTTCACCAGTGCCTGAGCCAGATATTGGGGTTCGCCACAGCCTGTACCTATGAAGATTTTATTGCCTGCATGGATATGACTAAATATCTCTTCGTCTGTGGCAAACTTGTCCGGCCAAGTATTCCTTAAATCATCCACCTTATTGAAGCTCTCCATTATCTCCCCCGGGCATCTGCTTGCAGATCGCAGGGCAAAATTGAACTTTCCGCAGCATCAATCTGGGAAAGACTGGCCCGTTTATGCAAGTTAATATGATACCTTTGATATAAATGGCTGTTCATCGAAAAAGCCTGGACACAGTCCCGGGGGAAATGGAAGAGGGGACTGCACATTGTCACCCCTCCGCGACGGTGGAGCAGATTTGCAGCCTTCCTGGCGACCCAGGTAGACACTCCGGCCATCTCCGGTCTATCAGATCTCGAGTGTAAGTACAAGCCTCATCTCAGTGCCCCTGTTGGGGATGGCCGTCCAGTAGCAACCCTTCTTTATAGTCTTGGAATGGGCCTCGTCCAGGAAATCATAGGTTTGATAGCCTGTTCTCTCAAGGCCCATCCTATCGAAAAGTCTCAGGAGTTCTGGGTAATCCTGGTACAGAGAAGAGCTTTTGTTGAAGAATGCCTGCGAAGGATCGGGGTCAAACAGGATTGTGGCATCATCTGCCAGGCTCACCCAAATATTGGAATTTCCGGCTGGCTGAAATGGCTCGAGGACATTTCCAAAGAACTGGCTGCTATTGAACATCAGGCTGACTGTTCCGATGAGCGTTCCATTTCTGTCAAAGACCGGCATCTCTGAATCAATTGCCTGCAATCCTTCTACCGCGTTTATGAAATGGATTCCTGAATACATTCCGGTGCTTATTGTATCATTCACCTGGCTTTGCCCCAACAGGTTCTCTCCTTTAACGCTCTTGAATGATTGCGGCTGCACCTCCCGCACGATGCCGCCGACATCAATGGTTACACAGTCGATTACAGAGGGGTCTGCTCTTGTGAGGTTTAGCAGAACTGCATTAGCCGCAGGCCCGTCAATTCCGGTCTCTGTGAGTGCGAGGCTGGCATCCGCAAGCGCGGTCTCTATTCTGGAAAGGTTGCTGTTCACGGCATCGGAGGCAGTAAGCAGCCTCCATAGCGGCTCTCCGCCTGTCGTTTGCGGCCCAAAGCCAACATCATTCGAGGCACATGCCGTGCAGCTCATCGCCAAAACGGCCAGGATGACCAAAGGAGATCCAATACTCAGGCTATTCATATCATTCATAATCTCACCAGTGTTCAGAAAGGCTTATTCGCAAATCTATAAAAACAGGTCTCTTTGAATAGATAAAAATATTGAAAAAGGTTTCACCTGGGGCAGAGATGCCGCCAGGTGCTTTGAGTCAGATCTTCATCTTTTTGGACTTATTTATCCTCAGCCTTCACCTAACTCTCTCCCTCCGTCATGGATATGTCTGCGTTCGGTTCGGGTATGACCTTGACATCCATGCTGCACTCTACACTGGACCAGCGCTTTTCTTTGTAATCCCTGTCGACCTTCACCTTGAGCTTATGCTCGCCCATCTCGAAATTGCTTCCGGAGATTGTGATGCTCTTGCCATTGCCGACGGATTTGTCATCCATGAACCAGTCGTAGTTGTGCTTGAATATCTCATCATCCTTTCCGGTGTAGCTATAGGTCTCCTCTTTGTTCCGGCAGAGTGCTCCAGGCCCATCCAGGCCACAGCCAGCCTGCGAACATCCGGGCGAGTTCTTATTGGCCTCTACGATGTTTCCATCCAGGTGCCATACCAGAGAGTTGCCCTTGAAGTCCACCGCAAAGGCTGCGCTCTGGGTTCCCGGTTCAAACGTTGTGGGCTGTCCCTGGTCATCTGGAGGTGGCGTGAACTGGTTGTTCTTTCCAGCCGAGAGGCTGACGGCAACGCTGTTGGTGTTGACGTATCCGAAGAAGGCGGTATAAGTTCCTTCCATATTGGCAGCCTGTTCGGTAGCCTGTTCGCTATTCTTTTCGGATGTGCTCACTCCAGTATAAGAGACGCATTCCAGGGTTGGTTTGATTGCATCTCTGTAGACGCCTGCCGTAACTGTGGCGACGTTTGATGTTATCGGCTGGCCTATAGAGGTTCCCGTAGATGTGGCCGTATTAACGATGGTTGACTTCAGCTCCTCTCCCATGTCCTCCTGGACGACCTTATGCGTAGAGGTGCCGGTGGCCTTCTCACCTGGAGCAAGAGTGTTTCTGTCCAGGGTGATCTGGCCAAGCTTGTCATCGGTGACCAAAATACCGCTAACGGTAGTAGTACCTGTGTTGGATACCACATAGGTATAGACGATATCATCGCCGATCTTTGCCCCGCCTCCTGCTATCCAGAGCGGCGATGCTGATGTAGCGGTCTTTTCAAGGCTGATGGACGATGTATAGGTCAGGGTGACCGTAGCCGTTGCCGTGCCACTGGTGGGATTGTTCTGGCTGTCCGTACCAGTCACAGTCACCGTATTGGTTATCGGTCCGGGCAGATCCGTTTCGACGACGAGATGAGTTGCCGTCACGGTGATATTTGCGCCTGGGGCAAGGGTATTCGACTCCAGGGCGATGTTGCCGAGCTTGTCATCATTCATGGCTAGACCATTTATGGTGACGCTTCCGGAGTTTCGGATCGTGTAGGTATAGGTTATGGTCGATCCTACTGCGGCGCTGCTTGTCGATGCTTCCTTGGTGACATCCAGTTTTGTAGTGTACGTCAGGGCGACGGTTGCCGTGGCCGTGCCGGTGACCGGCTGGTTCTGGCTGTCGGTGGCCGATACGGTTACGATGTTGGTCAGCGGGCCGGGCAGATCTCTTTCCAGCACCGTGTAAGTAGCGGTAGCCGTTGTGCTCTCTCCTGAAGCGAGAGTTGTCTGTGCCGGTGTTACTGCGCCGATCTTGTTATCGCTCAGAGCGAGGCCATTTAGGGTAACGTTCCCAGTGTTCACGATGGTGTAGGTGTATGTTACCTGCCCGCCTACGGGAACCGTTGCGCTGGACGGCACCTTGGTCACAGCCATGCTGGCTACATAGTTCAGGGTAACCGTTGCCGTAGCCGTGGTGGTGACCGGCTGGTTCTGGCTATCTGTGGCTGATACGGTTACGACGTTGGTTAGCGGTCCGGGCAGATCGCCTTCAAGCACTGTGTAGGTGGCGGTGGCGGTAGTGGTCTCTCCTGAAGCGAGAGAGTTCTTGGCAGGTCTTATTGCGCCGATCTTGTTATCGCTCAGGCTCAGGCCTTTAAGGGTAACGTTGCCCGTGTTCACTATGGTGTAGGTGTAGGTTATCTTGTCGCCTACTCTTGCCGCAGTGCTTGACGGCACCTTGCTGACGGTCATGCTGGCCGTGTAGGTCAGTGTAACCGTAGCCGTTGCCGTTTCTGTTAGCGTCTGTTTCAGAATATCCTTTGCCGTAGCGGTTACGACGTTGGTGATCGGTCCGGGTAGATCGCCTTCGAGCACAGTGTAAATGATTGTGCCGGTTGCTCTCTCGCCGGGAGCCAGGCTAGTGCTGTCTACGGATACTTTGCCCAGCTTATCGTCGTTTAGATCCAGGCTACTGATGTTGATGTTTCCCGTATTTTCGACTGTATAGGTGTATGTTATCTGCTCTCCAACTCTGGCCATTGTGCTGGAAGCCACCTTGCTGACGGTCATGCTGGATGTGTAGGTCAGAGCAACGGCAGCCGTAGCTTGAGCTGTAACCGGCTTACCCTGGCTGTCCGTCGCTTTGGCGGTGGCCTTGTTGGTCAGAGGTCCGGGCAGATCAGCCTCGACAATGGTATGCGTTGCCGTTCCCGTGGCAGTCTCGCCTGGAGCCAGCCGGGCGACATTCAGAGTGATGTCTCCGAGCTTGTCATCTGTCAGGGTGAGGGCATCTACCGTCACATTTCCGGTGTTCAGGACTGCGTACTGGTAGGTTACAGTCTCACCGATTGCTGCTGTTGTTGCGGATGGAGTCTTGGTAACCTCTAAGGCTGCGGTGTAAGTCAGGGCGACAGTTGCCTTGGCCTGAGCCGTTACCGTAGCACCCAGTCGGTCCGTACCAGTGGCCGTTGCTGTGTTGGTGATCGGTCCGGGCAGATCGCCTTCTACTACGAGATGCTCTGCCGTGCCATTGGCGGTCTCTCCTGGCAGAAGCGTGGCCTTATCAAGAGTGACGCCTCCCAGCTTATCATCAGCGAGTGAGAGCGAATTGATGGTAACCGATCCCGTGTTCTTAACCTGGAACTGGTAGGTTATGGTCTCTCCCACGTTTGCATTTTTAGTGGAAGGAGTCTTGGTCACCTGTAGCGAAGAAGTGTAGGTAAGCTGGACCGTGGCTGAGGCCTGGCCAGCAACTGCTACGCCCTGGCTATCCGTACCGGTAGCTGTGGCAATGTTGGTGATCGGTCCGGGCAGATCGGTCTCGACCACTGCGTGTGATGCCGATCCTGTGGCAGTCTCGCCTGGTGCTAGAGATGTCCTGTCCAGAGTGATGGTGCCCAGCTTATCATCGCTCAAAGCCAGTCCGCTTATGGTGACCGTACCGTTGTTCCTTACGCTGAACTGGTAGGTTATCGTATCACCGACTTTTGCGGTATTGGCTGATGCTTTCTTGGTCACCTCAAGGCCTGCTGTGTAGGTCAGCGCAATAGATGCAGTCGCTGTTGCCGTAACCGGCTGGTTTAGGACATCCGTGCCCTCGATTGTGGCGATGTTGGTCAGAGGTCCGGGCAGATCAGTCTCGACTACGACATGGGTTGCTGTAGCAGTGGCGACCGCTCCTGGGGCAAGTTCATTCTTATCGGTCTTGATGGTTCCAAGCTTATCATCCGTAAGGTTCAAGCCCTTTATTGTGACGTTTCCGGTGTTTGTTACCGTGAACTTATAGGTCACCTTATCTCCGACATTTGCAGTGGTGGAGGAGGGCACTTTGGTCAGATTCAATGCTGCCGTATAGGTCAGAGCCACCGTGGCGTTGGCCGTGGCAGTGACCGGCTTGTTGGTTCTGTCCTCGACGCCAGATACAGTTACTGTATTATTCAGGGGTCCTGGCAGATCACTCTCTTTTATGGTGTAGGTGGTGGTTGCAGTGGTAGATGCTCCCGGCATAATCGAATTTGCCTGGGGGGTGATCTTGCCCAGCTTGTCATCTGCAAAAGTAAGCGAGTTTATGCCTATTGTTCCCGTGTTCTGGACCGTGTAGGTATATGTTACGCTCTCTCCTACTGCAGCCGAGGTTTTCGAGGGAGTCTTGGTTACCTGCATCCCGGTTGTGTAAGTCACATTCGTCTGGAAGGTGCAGCTAATGCTGCGGAACGGATTGGTTGAACCTGGGGCCACATCGGAGTAGTCCTTGGTCAGTGTCATGCCGACGGTATGGTTAACGGGACTGTACTGGGTCCAATCTATGTCGACACTTGGCCCGTTGGCTCCATTGATCTTCTTGCCGTCAACGTTCCACTCATATGTCAATCTGCTGCCTGTTGTGCCTCCAGTATAGCTGTAGGTTGCGGTATCATATGGTCCGACCGAACTAGGTCCGCCTATGCCGCAAACCGGAAGTGAGTAGACATTAATAGTAGTACTTGTTTGGTTGACACAACCTCCTTCTATAGTTCTGATGTATAATGAGATTGTGACCGCTTTAGAGCCTTCTTCTTGAGTTACCAGGGGAGCCTTGAATGAGAAACTCCGCGTCGTTGCCTGCCCAATGGTAGCACCGCCAGTATCAGCGGTCCATTGGTAGATGTAATCTCCAGAAGGAGCTTGGAGGGTCACAGTCTGTCCAGAGGTTACGAGCTGGCTAACTGTGAGGCCGGGCGTGGTTGCAACTGCACCCAACGACAGACCTGCAAGCAGGTAAACCAGCGATAAAAGCATTGCTGATGCTATCGCTTTATTGCGATGCGACATGATCCTTTCCTCCATATCCCTTTCTTCTTGGCTTATCTCTTGATTTTCATGCGGTTATCCCAATGAGTGATCTCACTTCTATTGCCGTTCAGATTTTTTCGAACAGACCACATAATTATCATAACTATTCAGATTTTTTGATAATTGTATGGGGAATCTTTTCCTGATATTCTGATCTTTTTCATTGATGCAGGCAATAGCATTCGATACATCCTGTCAAAGATAAATCCAGATAACCAAATTATAAGTCTCATTATTACCTATTTTAACTTAATCTCACATATGTTAAAATTAATTATTTAATATGTTTAATTCAATATTGTAACCATTGTTAACTATGGGTTCGCCTTTACTTCTAAACTCCAATTTATATGTTTATTCGACATGCAACTAGCAAAACAAAAGTTTAATATTTATTTTGTACAGATTCAAAATTAATGATTTTGTAATGATATTATTTCCTGGTTAATTTTTATGCGCGATGATTTGAATTACAGACAACCACAAGTATTATTAGCAAGAAACGCACAAATAATTTAGAAGATTTGTCGTATATCTTAATTGGACACATAATATGTTTAAAATAGCCAAAACAGGAGAACAAAATATGTATCTAAAAAAATTGCTGCTATTCTTAGCAGTAGCCTTACTAATGGCACAGCAGCTTTCTGCAATAGTAGCAGCAGAAAGCGGATCTGGCGTTGTCAATGTGATTGTAGATATGCAGCAGTCTCCACAGGCAGAAGGCAAGAGCCAGGCGGAAAAAGAGAACCTGGAGATGAACTCCACCATTAATTTGCTCAATGAGGTGGATTCCAGAGGACTGCCCGTCTCGATATCCGTTACCGGAGACATTGCCTATACCCTGTATCCGCTGTACGTCACCATGCTAGGCTCTAAAGAGAACCATGAGCTGATCATGGGAGGCATGAATGGAAGCGATCAACTGGTCTCCTTTGAGGATCAGGATGCCAGGCTCCGCAAGACCAAGAGATATATTGAAGATGATTATATCTGCGGCGGAAAGCAGAACAAAGTAGTTGGATTCCTGCCGGCTCCCGATTCCTTTAACCAGAGCAGCTACAAGATTCTGGATGATCTGTCGATATTATATCTGGTAGATGATACCGGGATGCCAGATAGCCAGGGCAAGACTGGCCCCTATCTCATGAGTGGGTCCGCATTCTATGTGGTTCCGGTGACAGCAGGACCGGAATTTGTCATGAAGGATCAGGCTGCAAAGGATGCCGGTTTGAATGGCACAGAATGGTATGATCTTCTTGCCAGCACATTCGATCAATCCTCTGCCAAGGGCGAGCCAATGGTAGTCGTCTTCACCAATACTGTCTCGGGATGGGATGAATACCTGGATGCATACAAGAAGTTCATCGAATATGCAGCAGGCAAAGGCGCGAGCTTTGTCACCACCA
>DAONES010000020.1:0-21609 GCA_035403205.1 Methanothrix sp.
AGATGGGGATATTGGATTAATTGTTTCATCAGGCGGTTTTACCTCGGAGGTAGAACGAGAGATAAGAGATTCATCGAAACATATTGAAGCCATGGATATGGATCGCTTAATAGGCCTATGGCAGCAGCATTATGATAATATTCGCGAATCTGGGCGCTTGCTTTTGCCGCTTGTAAAGCTCTTCTTCCTGGCCCCTGCTGAGGAATAATTATGCTTCGCCCCCGCAAGCCTCGCAATGAAAAATCCTCCGAAGCCGCTCCTACGACTGCCCAGCAGCTGGGCAGCATCATCAAATCCTGCCGGGACATCATGAGGAAGGATAAGGGCCTCTCCGGAGATCTGGACCGCCTGCCCATGCTGGTCTGGGTGATGTTCCTCAAGTTCATCGACGACATGGAGATGATGCGGGAGGAGGAGGCGATCTTGAAGGGGGAAAAATTCCGCCCGGCCATTGCCCAGCCCTACCGCTGGCGGGACTGGGCAGCTCCCGAGGACGGGATCACCGGAGACTCTCTTATCGCCTTCATTAACCAGGACCGAGCCACATTGCCGGGAGGCAGCGAGGGGCCTGGGCTCTTTGCCTACCTGCGCTCCCTGACGGGCAGCAATGGCGGCGACAGGAGAGATGTGATCGCCACGGTCTTTCGGGGCACAGTCAACCGGATGATCAGCGGCTACCTCTTGCGGGATCTGATCAATAAGATCAACAGCATCCACTTCAGCTCCTCTGAGGAGATTCACACCTTAAGCCACCTTTACGAGTCCATGCTCAAGGAGATGCGGGATGCTGCGGGCGATTCAGGCGAGTTCTACACGCCCCGACCGGTCATTCGCTTCATGGTGGCGGTCACTGATCCGCGGCTGGGCGAGAAGTTTCTCGATCCGGCCTGCGGCACAGGTGGATTTCTGGTGGAGACATTCAAGCATTTGTTCGAGCAGTGCAATACAGTGGAGGACGGCGAGGTTCTGCAAAGGCACAGCATCTTCGGCGGCGAAGCCAAGCCCCTGCCCTACATGCTCTGCCAGATGAACCTGCTTTTGCACGGCCTGGAGTTTCCCCAGATCGATTCGGAAAACAGCCTGCGCTATCCCTTGCGAGAAGTGGGCGACAAAGACCGGGTGGACGTGATCCTGACCAACCCACCCTTTGGAGGCGAGGAGGAGCGGGGAATTCTGAGCAATTTTCCTGAGGACAAACAGACCTCTGAGACCGCTCTGCTTTTCTTGCAGCTCATCATGAGAAAGCTGCGCCGCCCTCCCACGCCCGGACGCGCGGGGGTGGTCGTGCCCAACGGCACCCTCTTTGGTGACGGCGTGGCGGCACGAATCAAGGAGGAGCTGCTGCGGGAGTTCGACCTGCATACTATTATCAGGCTGCCCAACGGCGTCTTTGCCCCCTACACCAGCATTCCCACCAACCTGCTCTTCTTCGACCGCTCCGGGCCAACGAAAGAGGTCTGGTACTACGAGATGGCCCTGCCCGAGGGCCGGAAGAACTACACCAAGACCAAGCCGATGCAGTTTGAGGAGTTTGCCGACTGCCTGGACTGGTGGAAGGACCGCCGGGAGGGCGAGAGGGCCTGGCGAGTGCCCGCCGAGCAGATTGCCGGAAACGGATACAATCTGGATATCAAGAACCCCAACGGGAAGAAGGATTTGGAGCAACTGCCGCCGGAGGAGCTGGTGGAGAGCATTCTGGCCAAGGAAGAGCGGATCATGCAGATCATGGGCGAGATCAAGCAGCTGCTGGCGGAGAAGAGATGATCGGTGTAAATTTGGCAGACGATGTCTGCGAAATTCCATTGGTCCAACTCAAAGAAATTATGTCGCCAATTGAGCGTCCAGAGATTCCAATTCCTGACAAAATCTATAGGCAACTCGGGGTAAAACTATGGGGTGAGGGAGCTTATGAACGAGAATCTATCGAGGGCGTCCAAACAAAATATAAAACTCTTTGGCAAGTGAAAGCAAAAGACATAGTAGTAAACAAAATTTGGGCTCGCAATGGTAGTGTGGCGGTTGTTCCTGAAGGCCTTTCTGGATGCTATGTCTCCGGCGAATTCCCCACATTCAATCCCATTCAAGATAAATTGGAGTCACGTTGGTTTCATTGGATTACAAAAACCAAAAAATTTTGGAGTTTATGCGACGCAAAATCTCAAGGTACAAGTGGAAAAAACAGGATTCGTCCGGAACGTTTTCTGGAGATAGAAATCCAGCTTCCTCCGCTCGATGAGCAGCGCCGCATCGTGGCCCGTATCGAGGAGCTGGCCGCCCGGATCGAGGAGGCGCGGGAGCTGCGAAGGCGGGCGGTGGAAGAAACTGAGGCTTTAAAGATCTCAGCCAAGAATATTTTCTCTAGCAACTATTTCAATGAACTGTGGCCAATAGTAGCTCTCGGTGAAGTCGTAGAAATCCGTGCAGGTGTAACACTAGGTAGAGTGCTCAATGGTCCGACAATTAAATTGCCATACTTGCGGGTTGCTAATGTTCAGGATGGCTATCTCGATCTAAGTGGAATCAAAGATGTAGAAATATTAGAGTCGGAAAAGGGAAAATGGCAGCTAAAAAAAGGAGATATACTACTAACAGAAGGCGGCGATTGGGATAAACTGGGCAGGGGTGTTGTGTGGAACGAAGAAATTTCTAATTGCATTCATCAAAATCACATTTTTCGTTTGCGTGTAAATCTCAATGAGTTTGACCCAGAATATTTATGTGCAATTATTGGATCATCCTATGGGAAAGAATACTTCCAAGCCGCCTCAAAACAGACAACCAATTTGGCATCAATCAATCAGAGGCAATTGAAAGCATTCAAGGTATTTAAGCCACCTTTGCATGAGCAAAAAAAAATTATCAATCAGTTAAGTGACCGAGACGCTAAGCTCGACGCCCTCAAGCGGCACCAGGCGGAGACCGCCGCCGCCCTAGACGCGCTCCTACCGGCGGTGCTGGTGCGGGCATTTCGGGGCGAGGTTTGAATCAAGCAAACTCGACTGAGCAGGCAATCAAATATCAATCCGCGAAAGCTTTTTTATCCTGCAACATTTACCTACAATCATGAATTTCAAGGTTGTTCTTCAGGAAGCAGAAGAGGGCGGCTACATAGTGAGCTGTCCGGCACTTCCCGGATGTCATTCTCAGGGCGATAGCCAAGAAGATGCCTTGGAGAACATCAAAGAGGCGATAGTAGGTTGCCTGGAATCGCTGGCTGAAGAGCGAACGCGGTTGCTGGGCGCTCCCGGAAAAATCGTAGAAGTAACGGTTTGATCTCATATGCCACAAAAGCTGCCGGTGATTTCCGGAAACGACGCAGTGAAAGCATTTTCCAGAGACGGATGGCGTGTGGATCGGATCGCAGGAAGTCATGTCGTGATGAGAAAGGAAGGCTCTGCGGTTACACTCTCTGTGCCGCTTCATCAGGAACTAAAAAAAGGCTTGCTTCGCTCATTGATAAAAGATGCTGATATCGATCTGGAAAAGTTTCTCGCAATATTGATCCTACTTGCATTTGGGTTCGATTGATCAATCATATCTCATTCTCCTCAAGCGCTACCAGGCAGTGGCCGCCGCCGCCCTTGGCTCGCTCCTCCCGGCGCTGCCGGAGCAAGCCTTCCGGGCGAGTCGCAGAAGCCATGATGATTCCTCAAACTGCGGTCATGGAGAACATTTATATCCTGGTTTAGCTGCTACGTGAAGCTTCAGATGAGGTCAACTTCTGCTCTAAGACAAATCAGTCAGCATGAGGCATGAGAAAACTTGGGAGAGATTATCGGCAAGCATCGCGGGAAGAGTGAAGCTTCTGCCCCATCCTTGCCCGGCCTGGGGTCCATTGCGGACCGCTTTTGTATTTTTAGAGACTTTTTTTCTTTAGCCAGCAGTCGCGCCCAACGTCAGGCAACGCCTGGCACCGGCAGAGCACAAGAGCAAATGCTCAAACGGATGGCAAAACGGACGAATTCCGTTTGGGCAAACGCTGTTGCTCTTCTCTGAGAGCCCCAAACCGCGCATAACATTTTGAGGAGAGCCAAATGAAATATCCTATCGTCCTTGATATCATCGGCACCGTGCTCAAGATCATGGGCTTGCTGCTACTGGTGCCGGGACTCGTTTCCGCCTGGTATCACGAGAGCTGCGAAGTTGTCGCCTTCGCCCTCACCGCCCTCTTATCCATAGGGTCCGGCATCATCATGAGCCGCTGGGGAAAGAAGGGCGAGGTGGGAAATAAGGAAGCTTTTGCCGCGGTCTCCTTAGGCTGGCTTGCCGCCACCTTCTTCGGCTCTCTGCCCTTCGCGTTTATGGGCCTGAGCCTCGTCGATTCCCTCTTCGAATCGATATCCGGCTTCTCAGCAACCGGAGCGACAATCTTGGTCGAGTCCAACTCCCAGGGCTACTACATTTTAAACTCTGCTCTGGTCAATAGCAGCATCTGCACCGCTCTGGTAAATTACCTCTCTCTCGGCCTGAATTCTTACGGCATCTCCTGGCAGGCTGTCGGCAGCGGCACCTTCTACGGCCTGCTCTTCTGGCGCTCTTTCCAGCAGCTCATCGGAGGATTGGGGATCATCCTGATGGTGGTGGCCATCTTTCCCCAGCTGCGCGTCGCCGGCCGCCAGCTCTACCGGGCTGAGACCGTTGGCCCAAGCAAGGACACCATCACCCCCCGGGCTACTGCCACAGCCAGAATCCTCTGGAAGGTCTACCTGCTCCTCAATGCCCTGGAGATCATCCTGCTTTATGCGGCGGGCATGCCATTCTACGACGCGGTCTGCACCGCATTTTCCACTCTTGCCACAGGCGGCTTCTCCCCCCAGGCATCAAGCCTCGTGGCCTATAACAGCCCTCTCATCGAGGCAATCGTAGCGGTCTTTATCATCCTCGGCATGTCCAGCTTCACCCTGCACTACAGAGTCCTGACCTCAGACCGGGCCGCCTGGCTGAAGGATGAGGAGTTCCGGTTCATGATCGCCATCCTGGCTGCGGCCACTGCGGTGCTGATATTCTTCGGTGGGATCGAGGGCGGGCTCCCGGAGCGCTTCCGGTTCGCTGCCTTCCAGGTCATCTCCTTCATGGGAACCTGCGGCTTTGTCAATTCCCTGGACTACGATAAATGGTCAACCGCCGCCAAACTGGCCCTGATCATGATCATGCTCATCGGAGGCTGCATCGGCTCGACCGCTGGCGGTGTAAAGGTGGGAAGGCTTTTAGTAGACTGCAAGTATGCTTACTATGAGCTGTTTCATATGCTTCATCCACATGCTCTCATGTCGGTCCGCCTGGGTGAGACAAGAGTGCAGGAGGGCGTCCTGCGGCCCATGCTCTTCTACTCCTTCTTCTACCTTGCAGTGTGGCTGGCTCTATCACTGGGGCTTGCAATGGTCAGCAGCTCGGACCTGCGAGTGGATTTGCAGGTCGTGGCATCGGCGATCGCCTCATGTATGGGTGGCGTGGGGCCTGCCTTTGGCATTATAACCTTCGATTGGTCGCAGATGGGCGAAGCCGGCAAGATGATCGGCTTTTTCGCCATGTACATCGGTCGATTGGAGCTTTTGCCCATATTCCTGTTATTTATACCTGAGTTGTGGAGGAAATAAGATGCGTGTCCTGATTACCGGAGCTGGCGAGGTCGGTTATCTCATAGCCAGCGAGCTTTATTCCGATCATGACGTTACCGTCATAGACAAAGATCCTGTCGCTTGTGCCCGTTTGCAGGATATGGATGTGAAAGTCCTGCAGGGCAATTCCGCCAACGCCCGTCTTCTCATGGAAGCGGGCATCAAGAAAGCGGACATAGTAGTAGCCGTCACCGGCAACGACGAGGTAAATGTGATCACCTGCATCATAGCCAGCCACCTCGGCGTCCGTCAGACCATAGCCAGAGTGAGCAACCCTGAGTATATCGACCAGCCGGTCCAGGATAGAAAAGAGATCGGCATAAGCTACATGATCTGTCCAGAGCTGGCCATGGCCGAGGACATGGCAAGAGCCCTGTACTTTTCATCACTGCTCATGAACCGGGAGCTTGCCAGAGGACTGGTCGAGCTGATCGAATTCAAGGTGACTGAAGAGATGAACATCCTGGGACCAATCGAAGATGTCACCCTACCTGAGAACTGTAATATCGTGGCCATTAACCGGGCCGGTGAGATCTTCATACCCAAGAAGGGCGATGCAGTCAAGCTCAATGACCATCTCATGCTGCTCTGCGACTCCAGATCTCTTCCCGACCTGAGACAGATGCTGCATGAGTCTTCAAGCTCTCCCAAAGTGATGATCGTCGGCGGAGGAATGGTCGGCTTTTATCTCGCCAAGAGGCTGGAGAAGATGGGCGTGGACGTAAAGCTCATCGAGCAGAACGCAGAACGATGCGGCGAGATTGCGGATAAGCTATCCGATACCATGATCCTGAATGGCGATGGCTCGGATCTCGCCCTTCTCCGCGAGGAGGAGGCAGGCAAGATGGATGTGGTCTTCGCCGTGACCGGTCAGGATGACAAGAACCTGCTCTGCTCTCTGCTGGTAAAACAGCTGGGAGCAAAGAAGATCATCTCCCGAGTCAACAGAAGCGTCTACATCAAGCTCTTTGAGATGGTGGGAGTAGATAGGGCAGTGAGCCCCGGGCAGGTTACGGCAGACGCAGTACTACAGAGGGTAATTGGCGGAGAAGAGGTGATCACCCTGAGTGACGAGAGGATGGAGCTGGTGGATTTCATCGCCCGGCCGGGAGCCAGGATAGTGGGCAAGACCATATCCAAAGAGCTGCCCCGCGACTCGCTGGTGGGACTGGTCATCAGGGACGGCTCTCCTCTGGTTCCGGCTGATGATTTTAAGGCAGCCGCAGGGGACCGCATCTTTGTGATGTCCATGCCGGCGGTGGTCTCCAAGGTCAAGAAGCTTTTTGTATCCTAATTGAAATATTTTTTACAATTTGATAATTTGAAAAAGCTATCGGAAGCATATCTTTTTTATAGCAAGAACTGTGTTTATTCTGGCCTAGCGGAGGGTGCGTTCCTTCGGGCGCAGCGGCATTAATCGATGAAGATCAGAGTATTTCTGGGTCTATTTGCATCGCTTCTGAAGATCTTGGCGGTGCTGATGCTGGTACCAGGAGCGGTAGCAGCATACTATGCCGAGACCGGAGGAGTCATCGCTTTTGCAGTCACCTCTCTTCTGACCCTTGCCACAGGTATAGTCTTGGCGAGGCTCTCTGTGAAGGCTGAGCCCGGCCTCAAAGAGGGTTTTGCGCTCGTCTCTTTGGGCTGGCTTGGTGCTGCCTTCTTTGGGTCTCTGCCTTATGTTTTTCTGGGCCTCGGCCTCATAGACGGCCTCTTTGAATCGATGTCCGCCTTTACCACCACCGGCTCATCGATATTTACGGAAGCAAATGCTCAGGGCTATTGGATCATCAATTCCACTCTTGCCAACAGCAGCTTTGCTCACTATCTTGAGCTTGAAGTGAGAAGCCTGGCGGCCGGCAGCACTTGGCTGCAAATCAGCAGCAGTCCTGACGGGACCTATATGGGGCTGCTATTTTGGAGGTCTTTTGCCCAGTGGCTTGGTGGGATGGGCATAATACTATTATTCGTGGCCATACTGCCCCGTCTGGGCGTGGCCGGACGGCAGCTTTACCGGGCAGAGGTCCCCGGTCCGGACAAGGACTCTTTGACGCCCCGCATCAAGCAGACTGCGAGGGTGCTATGGGTGGTCTACATCCTCCTGACAGTTGCCGAGGTAGTGCTTCTCTACCAGGCAAAAATGCCTCTCTTTGATTCGCTATGCAATACCTTTGCCTCCATGGCCACGGGAGGCTTTTCGCCGCAGTCGTCCAGCATCATGGCCTACAAAAGCTGGATCATCGATGCTATCATTACTCTATTCTGCTTTTTAGCCGGGGCCAATTTTGCCCTGCACTACAAAGTGCTTACATCCGATAGAAGAGCTCTCTTCAAGGATGTCGAGTTTAGATTCTATACCCTGATAGTGCTGGCGGCTTCAGCAATCATCGTCTTATGGGGAGGACTTCAGGGTGATATCTTCAGGAAGATCCAGCTGGCAATCTTCCAGGTAGTCACCATCATGACCACCACCGGTTTTTCAACTGACAATTTCGATCTTTGGACACCGGCTGCCAAATATACCCTCCTTTTGCTTATGATCATCGGTGCCTGTGCCGGGTCTACTGGCGGTGCCATCAAGGTTGCAAGAATATTGCTGGTGCTAAAAAGCGGATATCGCGAGCTGCAACACGTCCTTCACCCTAAAGCAGTTTTTGCACTCAAATTGGGAGGCGTTTCAGTAAGGGATGAAATACTCCGACCCAGCAATATATTTGTGGCTACTTATATTATGATCTTTGCCATAGCATCGCTGCTCTTGGCCATCATCTCTTATGACGATCCGCGCATGACCATCGAGACCATCCTTTCAGCCGTAGCCGCGACATTGGGAAATGTGGGCCCGGGATTCAGCATGGTCGGTCCAACATTCAGCTTCGAGCAGGTCCATCCCGCCGGAAAGATGCTGCTCTTCTTTTGCATGTGGATCGGCCGGCTGGAGGTTGTTACGGCACTTGTCTTGCTGGTGCCGGAATTCTGGAAGAAATAAGCCTGAACTTATCTCTCTTCTTTCTCTTTCTCTCTGATTCGGGCGTTGATCACCCCGTCCGACCTCACCAGAGCTTCATGCGTTTTTCCGTAATGCCTGGCCGCCTCAGCCATGATCTTCTTAAAGCCCTCGTTGTCCCCGGCATCTGCCTTTTCGGAAAGCCGCATGCATTCGGCAATGAAGGTCTGGCGGACGGCTGCTGCCTTAGGATTCTTCTGAATGGAGGCATAAAGCTCAGGGTCCTGGTCTAAGATCCGGCCCACAAAGTCGAGCATGATCTCGTAGACCGGAGACATGAATCTCCTCGATCTCTCTACATCAAAGTCCAGAGCGCGAAGCGCCGCTCCTATCCCGATGTAGGCAAAATGCGTGAGCGCTTGCACCACGGCCATGATCTGGTCGTGCTCTTCCGCATCCAGAACCTCCACATGCGCTCCGTCGGACTGAAAGAGCGACTGCATGACGGAAAGCCATTTGCCGGTCCTTCCCTGCCCAGGAGTGAGGATTATTGTCTGGCCGCGCAGGCCCGGCATCGTTGGCCCGAACATGGGATGCGTACCCAGCACCTCGACTCCTTCGGGCGCGTATGCCGCCATGGCCTTTACGGGCTCGGATTTGATGGAGGTCACGTCCATGATCAGGCTGCCGGGATGCATGCGGGGCGCGACCTGGCGGATCATCTCCACTGTCTTATCGATGAGAACGCTCACAAGGACGATATCGCTCTTTTGCGCCTCATCCATCATCTCCCAGGCGTATCTCACCCCAAGGCGCTCTGCCACCTGCACCCGGCCGCTCGGTCCCCATATCGCCACATCAAAGCCTTTCTCTTTAAAGTAGCGGGCAAACCAGGAGCCAGTCTGGCCCGTGCCCCCCAAGATCAGTATGCTAACCATTGCGCGCTCGTCCTCCGGTCATTTTGCTGGATAGATGCATCTAAGCTTCGCAAATCTTCCGCTTCTCTTTTTCAATCCCGCTCATTTTTAGGATCATGCAGCTGGTTTATAGGCTCCAAGCAATTCTATTGCCGCTAAGGTCGTAAACTCCTGTAGGTGTGACTTCTACCTTGTTACCTGCTGAATCATAGGTCCAATATGCCAACACAAGTGGTTGGTATTCCCTTCCCGCAAATACATAATCGTGCATAAAAGCATATTTATCTGGATTCATAATCTGTAATTTTTCAGGATCACGTGTATAGGCTTGATAGGATTCAGCGAAATCCTCAAGCTTGTTGGTCATGGCATAATCAGAAACGAAGCCAATGCCTTCAGCATTAAGTTTCTGCCAGCTCTCGCGATTCAATGCCTCCCATTTGGCTGCAAGCTCAGGGTTATTTTCGACAATATCTGCATATGCATTGTGGCCTATTTCATGAGTGACTGTATTCTTCAACTCTTCAGCACCATTTGGAAAACACCCATCTCCTGCGATGTGAATAGCATGCGAGCCGCATTCGTAGAAGCCTAATGTGCCAGGAAATTCAGTAAATTGGGGGTTATTTGGATCGAATTCGATGTAAGGACAACCTTCCAAGTGGCTTGGTGGTATGGTTTCACTCAGATAATTGGCAAGCTGCTCATTGTTGATCAATCGGCAGCCTTCAAAATCGCAAATCTCGGTAGATCCAATAAACTCATTTGTTTTATTACCGATCTCGCTCAGGTTCTCGGGATTGCCCGCTATCAATTCAAACTCAGACATGACTTGCTCCCGTATCCTTCACCAGGCCAAAAAATCGTTGTCCAGCAAAGCTCATCCGATTGATGGCATCAGTCAACGCATTTAAAAAACGCTCGTCATCAGGTTTTATGCGTTCTACAGTTTCCACGAACACAATTTTCCCATTGCGTTCTAGCGGTCCGCCTCCATGCAAAAGCAGACCATTTTTGCGCGCCTCAACAATTAAGGCATTGAGGCTAGCTTCCAATGCGGCATCGTTAACATCGACTTGAATCCGATCAGGTGGTGACCAGCGAACATGGCCCACCACTTTTCGTCGTTTATTAATGATTTGCATTATTTTCATCATGCTGTCCTCTCACAATCTTTGTGTCATTCGAGGCTACTTGTACCCATGCAGCCATATCATCCTGGTCCCCGTAGACAATTGCTTGGCCGACACGCAAACGATTAATGATCGCCGTCTGCGCTGAAGTCAATGTCATGCAACTTCCCATTGCTTGTCGGTCGTCGTCGGCTACGAGTCGGTGGACTATCTTTAAATTGGTGTTCTTTATGGCGTCCGGTACCAATCGGGCCGGCACCTGGTCGACTATCATCAACCCTTCTCCATAAGCACGAATTTCTGAGATCACATTGGAGAACATATCCGCTACTTTGCCCTGTGAATTGGCTTGCTCCATTGAACCATGAGGTACACGCAATAATATGCGGTGAGCCTCTTCAATGACTGTTAAGTGACGCAGTCCTTTATCCTGGCGCAGCGACTCGTTCGCGTCGAACTGAGCTTGTCTATATTCATAAAGAAACTGCAGCAAAACGGACATTGCAAAGGCGCGGTCGTTGTCATCACCCAATTGGGAAAAATTTATCACTGCTGGTCTGTCGAAAAGATCTGCCCAATGTGTTGAATGTGGTTGATCGAACAATTGGCCCTTCCAGCTGCGCCTCAGACTCTGAAGGCGTGTCATCAAAGCAGCTGTGAGATTGGCAGTAACGCGTTCTTCGTATCCTTTTTGTTTGACAACTTCATAAACAACATCATACATATTGCGCAATGTTGGTCTTGGAGCGTCGAATGCAGGCAACTGAGTGTCCAGCCATTTGAGCCTGCTGTAAACAGTGAACAGTACTTCTTCCAACAAAATCGGAAGTGCTTCCTGCATAGGAAACGCCGTATTTAGTATGGATTTCAGCCTATCTATATGAGACAGGATTTGGGGGGCATGTCCCTCTTGAAGCCAGATGATGTCCAAGGGATTAAGGTGCAGTGTGTTATCCAGTTTATGGCCCCGAAACGATTGAACTCCTGGCATATAAATTGCTATTCGCTCTGGGCTATCCGGTGGAAGCGCAGCATTTATTTCCATCGCCCATTCCATATATTCATCCTTGGCAGGTTCGATAACCAGGAATGGAAGGCGACGTTTGCGCAGTTCGCTTAATAACCGCAAACATGTGGTGGATTTCCCGCTTCCCGTTATACCGGTTACCAAGGTATGTCTGACAAGTGTTTTTAGAGATATGGGATATTTCAGTGAGGTTGTCTCTCCTCCTTCCAGCAAAGAGCCGAGTATGATGTCGCTGGAATTCGAAACAGGCACATTTAAACTAAAATCGGCGGTCGCTACCAGCGGTACACCAGGCACCTCTCGTTGTGGAAGGTTAACCAAGAGGGCCAGTTCGTCAGTATTGAGGGGAGTAGTCAAACTGCTAAATGGAAAACCCAATGGATGTTCTATGCGATCTGCTAATGTATATTTTTCCTTTTTTCCTTTATCATCTGATTTCACTAACCCCATGCTTGGTTGTTGAAACTCCCGCAAAGCACCTTTGGCGCATTTTCCCCACACTCGCATCAAGTCATGTATCCGGATCGGTTCAAGAGCACTTTTTTCTCCGGTCAACAACGCGCCAAGCTGAGTGCCACCCTGTTGGGCGATATCTGGCCTGTTCGCCAAGAGATACACACCCACATTCCAGCATCCTAAACTGCTGGACTGTTCAAAGCGATGAATAAATTGCTGCAATTGTGCCTCTGCTGCCTGAGCATGCGCATTGATATGCTCCTGGCCAAAGGTTTTTGCAGCGCTGAGGCTAAGTGTCGTGTTTTCAGAAATGCCAACCGTTGTTGTCCTGGTATCAGTTTCCGTTATGCTCTTTGTTTTTTGTCGAACAGGATTAAGCTGTCCGATTGCAGTCGGAACTGCATTCATCGTGAATGCAAACGCGAGCGGGGAAAAACCAAGTGCAGCACCGGCTACTCCGGCAGCTCCTAAACCCAAAAGTGTAAGAAGGTCTCGATTATCCTGAGTTACTGTTTCCCCTGTGGTTATCCCTGTGGATTTCCCTTCACTTATATTAGCGTTTAATCCATTGCTATGAGAAACACTGCCTGTCGTCGTCTGATTTTGGGTGATCTTGGTTAAGGCATGCACCTGGCTTATTAAATCGCGACAACGATAGATGATGTCATCTACCTCACTGCCGGCCATTGGTTCAGCTACAACCATGTAGATAAAAGGCAAACCTCGCAAACCTCGCAGTAAGCGGTCCAGGCTTTGAGGATAGCCAATCTGATCACAGTGTTTCGGTGATGGAATGCCAGTCAATGCGATGGCATTCCGCAAATTATTGCCCAGAGGTTCTAATACCTGTTTTTTAAAGACAGGATCGCGCTCATCGCACAAAGACAGCCTGGTTCCTGGCCAGTTCCCCTGCACAAACTGGCCAATATTATTGATGAAATCAATGGTAGGATAAAGGGAGTAGTCGTGGCTTCTTACCCCCAAATATATGTGGTTTTCGCGTCCATCGCTACTGACCAGGAAAATGAGCGTATATCGGTCCGGGGAATGACAGGCGGACAGCGCAGTTTGCAGTGCAGTAAGCGCATGATCGAATGATCCGTTCATTGGTCCTCCGATCTGTTCGAGTCGAAGGAAATATGGCTCTTCGACAAGCGTTCTGGACGAAGGGAGAGGCTGGATGAACTGGGCGCTCTTGAAGGGTACTTCTAGATGTTTTCGTTTCAGGCAGAAAAGCAAAGAACGCGATATCATGCTGGCTGCTTGAATTCGCAATTCCATTTCTCGCTCATCTTGATTTTGCATAGGAATTTGTGGAGTTTCGATCATTGGATTCCTCCTCGCTCAATCGATGAGCAGTCTCGCATCATCAGCTCTATCCAACAAGCTCTTTTGGAACTCGCCAGTGATTTTATCGATGATCTGCTGTCTGGTTTTGGAGTCTTCTTTTAATTTGGAGGTAACCTGATTGACAATAGCGCTTTTTTGTTCATCAATCTTGAAATATACTGAGCTAGAATTCACTCTATTTCTGACCCATTGTGGAAGATCCCAGCTTGGCATTAATTTCTCAATCTTTTCCTTTGCATCTGCGCCAGCAACAAGAGCGAAAATTCCAATAGCTGCGAGGATAGCTATTCCTGCCGGATTCGAAATAAGTATAGCAAATATGATTCCACCAAGGGTCATGGAAATAGTTGCTATAATAACGGTTATTATTGCCAGAATCGTCGGTGCTACAAGGAAAGCAACTGCACCGGCCAAGATAGCGGAAATCCATCCAATGATGTTTCCTAATTCCTCTGTCATGCCATCCATTGGATCCATTTTAGGGTGGGAGCCTAACGAAAAGCTGTTTATTTCAGGCGAACCTAAATTAAAAGATCCCCCCAAAAAACCTATTGGAATAGCATACTTTTTCTCTAGGTCAGTGATATCTTCGCTCAACTCTTTGGCAATATCATTAAACAATGTCCTAATCTGATATCTAAACAAATCGCTTAGACTATCTTTTTGCATTAAGTGATCTATGTCGCTATCTATCTGAAAATGCATGGAATCAATAGTAATGTAAGTCCCGCTCTTCCAGCGATAAAAATCATTTTTTATAATATTTATTACCTCGTCTGCGATTTTGCTGGCAACACTGGAATACAATGAATCTATGTGACCTTCAACTTTAGGTCTTATCTTTTCCGAGCAGAACTTTTCTATTTCTTCGGTAAATTTGCGGGTTCGGATATCAACTCGTCCCCATCTGGCTAATCCTTTAGCGATGCAAAATTCTGGCGCATCATCTGGTTTCACTTGAGCTTGCGGGAAGACTTTTTTACATATTTGAGGGATGAAATCCATTCGGGAAGCCCCACCGGTCAACAAGATAACCTCTGGAGAAAGAGTATTTTCTGAACTCTTTACTTGCGCTCTCAGCTTCAGCAGCTCGTGTTCAAAGGCATCTGGCCAGGTTTTAATCTCACCATCGAGTTCAACAAGTGGAGTTTTTAGTATTTCGTCCATCGTCGGGCCATCGATTTCCGGCATAAATATACAACGTCTTTGGATATTTTCGGCACCAGCTGATGGAAAAGAACCGGGTCGATTGTAAATCTTAGGGTTGGTGAAGTATTCTTCTTTTCCCCTACGGCAAACCAATTCACAACGGTTTTGGAGATATAGATATTGTTCAAAGATCTTTTTTAAATCCTCTTTTTGAGGATGATTATCGAGGGTATGTCTAAAGATAGCCTTATCAATTAATGCGGCTCCTAAATCACGACCAATATCAAAAGGCATGCTCTTCTTGTCTTTAGCGTCAACAAGGGTGAAGTCCGTAGTAGAGGAACCTACATCGATCACCAAAACAGGTCTTTTTAATTCACCCATATCGAACATCTTACTCTCTACGGCATGTAGCAACGCGGCTCGAGACTCTGCGATGACAGTAACATTCTGAATTCCCGCCTGATTAAATATTTGCTCATACGCTCTGACCAATGTCTTATCTCTGCTCCACTCTGATGGACAACCAACAATAAAAAGAGATTTTTTTGCATCAATTTTACCCTGTTCTAATAGATGATTATATATCTTTTTAATAAAATCATGCATAATAATTTTGTATTCTGGGTTACTACTTGGTCTTTCTTTAAAAGTTATGCGTGATTCAGTGACATTTGGATCTCTTATAGCGGCTTCACCAATCATAATGCCATCTGTTGGATGGTAACCAATTGCAGTAATGATATTTTTTTTGTTAAAAATCTCTATTGGCTCGGGATGGCTGTGAATATCTTTGTCCTCCAGCCTCAATCGTGTCAGGGCGGTTTCTCCATGGCCTAAGTCAAAGCCGATAACTTCAGTTATGTTTTCAGGCATCATCCATCTCCTAGAACTCATATTTTGGCAATTACTTATTTGATCGGGAATCGATACATTATTTATTGCATCAATGAGATTTGGAAAACAGCTTACATTAATATATTCATCTGTTTCATTCCGGGCTTGTTTCATCTCCTCCATGCCCTTTCCCCATTGTGCGAGACCCTTAGCAACGCTGAATTCTGGTTCATCATCTAGCTTAATAGATGCTCGGGGGAATACATTTTTACAAATCTCATGCAAAAAATCCATGCGTGAGGCTTCTCCTGTCAACAAGATAAACTCCGGAGTGAGAGTGTTTCCGGACATTTCGACTTGTTCTCTGAGCGTCTTTAGCGCATGCTCAAAGGCCTCTGGCCAAGTTTTTTGCCCTCCATCGATTTTAGCAAGAGGGATATGCAGGATTTCCTCCATCACCGGGCCATCAATTTCTGGCATGAATAAATAGAGATTCTGAATGTTTACTGCGCAAGCAGGCACATAATCCCCAGACTCCTGGTAGAGATGCGGATTTGTGAAGTAATCTTCTTTCACTTTACGGCAGATCATCTCACATCTATTTCGAAGATGCGGATATCGTTCGAATATCTTTTTTAATTCCTCCTTTTGAGGATGATTTTCGAGAGTAAATTGATAAATGGCCTTCTCGATTAGAGCTGCCTCCAAATTAAAGCCAACATCATAGAGAGTGCTCTTCTTATTTTTAACATCAACAAGGAAAAAGTTGGTGATAGCGGAACCGATATCTATAAGCAGTATCGGCTGATATGATTCACTCAATCTAAAAATGCCACTCTCCACGGCATGCAATAATGCAGCTCCTGACTCTGCTATAGCCGTGACATTCGGAATGCCTGCCTGAGAAAATGCTTGCTCGTATGCGCGTACCAATGCCTTATCTTTGCACCATTCCGTAGGATACCCGACGATAAAACGAGTCTCATCTCCTTCAACCATGCCGCTATCTAATATGAAGCGATATATCGTTTGGACGAAATCATGCATAGCCCGTTGGCAAATTGGATCATTATTCGGAATTTTATTGAAATCGATGTAACACTCAGTAACACCTGCAGTTCGCAGCGCAGCTTCGCCAATCAAAATACCTTTCGTCGGATGGTAGCCAATTGCGGTTATTGTCTCCTTTTCGTGATGTATCTCAATCGTCTCGGGCTGTGCATAGGGATAGTCCAAGCGTAGTCGGGCAAGGATAGTCTCCCGCAGGCCTAAGTCAAAGCCGATGACTTCAGTTACGTTTTCAGGCATCATCCTTCCCTTCTCTTAGGGTGCTCGGCTCAATCACCCGTCCGCGGAGCAATATCTCATCGCCTTTAATCAGAGCTGGTTTTACCATGACTGAATTTTGTAGATTTGGGTCTATGCTGGGCTCGAACTCGAAGAGTCCTCTTGCAGTATCCGAAGCTTTATTCTGATAACCTTGGGCGCGAATTCCGTATTTCCGCAAAATCGAAGGGACTTCTTTTATTCGTGATTGAATAATCGCTGGTAATGGTGTTTCCAATGTAAGTGCTTCTCCCATTAAATTTTGCATGAACTCCAAAACTTCCGGGTGATCTTCCAACTTCGGTTTAGTTTTGACGGGTTCTGTCAAATGGCTGTATTCGGCCACAGTACTATCAATAACATTTAGCGTCCTCTCAAGATAATCCAGCAATTCCTTTGTATCCATGGACATGCTAGCTGTATTTTTCTCCTGAGGGCTGGGCGGATACCTATCATCTCCATTTTCGCGGGAAGATTTTGCACTCGTGGATGCTATCTTTCTTACCATTATTGCTACAACTGCACCTAGTGCTGCACCTACAGCTCCGCCGGTCATGCCCCCTGAAATAGCTCCGCCAACAGCCCCTCCGGCTAAACCACCTAAAGTCCCATCGATGGTGGGAATTGGACTATCCTCGACTGATCTGGTGGTGTCAGTTTCATGCGGAACTGATTCAGGTGTTTGTATCTGAACGGTGGCAAGCATGCTGAAAGATAGGCGGAAGGCCTCTAGCATAGAAAGTGCCACACGCGCCTGTGGTGGGGTCAAGTTGCTGATATATTCGCCCTTGGCATCAGACAGTCGCTTCAGTTCATCCTGAACTATCTTGCTTATATTCGCAATGGTGTCTGCTGATTGAAGTTTTCTCTTTAAATCCGCTTGATTTTGCCTATAGTATCCAACTAATGTAATCTCTTCCATCCTAGAACCGCCGTTTCGTCTAATTGCAGTATCAGCTATTTTAGCTTGTCGAGCTTGGCACCAAAATAGTCAGAAAGATCTTGACATTATGCATACTACTAATAGCCAGGATCGCATTTTACGTGAAAACTGGATTAGCAGTCCCGCAAGAGCATGACGCAAAGCTGCTGGAGATCGATGTCGCCTGCAATACTGAGCGGCGCAGTTCCAAGACGCCCGCAGATCTTGCCGAGTGCTTTCGCTCTATTGCTCGGACTTGGTCCCGATGATGTTCCTCTTTTTTATCCCCCTCCCGCCCGCCTGGCTGCCAGTGCCTCTCGAACCGCTCTCTCCATCACATCTGCGGGAGCCTTCTTGCCCGTCCAGATCTCGAGAGCTTTCGCTCCCTGATAGACCAGCATCATGACCCCGTCCAACGCCACCGCTCCGGCGGCGCGGGCATCCAGGAGCAGCTCCGTCTCCCTGTTGTAGACGATATCAAAGACCGCCTGGCAGCTTGAGAGGATCCCGCTGTCCAGCAGCCTGGGGTCGCCCGCTCGCATGCCTACCGATGTGCAGTTTATTATTGTGTCCGCTTGCGGGACGAGCCCCTCCATCTCCAGAAGCGAGAAGCCCCTAGCACCAACGCAGGCCGCCAGCTCGTTTGCCCTTTTTTCGCTGCGGTTGGCTATCGATATTTCCGCTCCTTCCTGCGCGAGGGTGTAGGCAATGGCCCGCGCCGCGCCTCCTGCGCCTATGATCAGCACATTCTTGCTGCGAACCTCAACCCCTGCATCCTGCAGCGCCAAGAGCGCTCCCCATCCGTCTGTGTTGTAGCCCTCGGCTCCCTGCGGGCCGAAGGCCACCGTATTCACAGCGCCGATGGCCCTGGCCAGTGGGTCCGGCCTCAGGAAGTCCAACTCCAGCGCCTTTTCCTTGAGGGGAATGGTCAAATTCAGCCCGCAAAATCCCATGGCTGCCGCCCCGCGAAGGGCAGCTTCAAGGTTCTTCTGTGAAACGCGAAAAGCATGGTAGCAGCCTTCCTCGCCCAGAGCCCGCAAGGCAGCATTCTGCATAGCTGGAGAGAGGCTGTGCTCTATTGGGTCGCCAAAGATTCCAAATATCTTCATAATAATCATCAAATAATTTGCATAATATACCAGAGCGCTCCGCCCGCGAGTGCGCCGAAGGCTGTTGCCACCAGGTTCACACCATTATTGCTGAGAATGCCCCGGCTCTGCAGCGTGGCTCCGAGAAGGCTGTCAAAGTTGGTTCCCATAAATCCGCCCATGGCAGCGATGAGAATTCCTGAGACGCCGGCCATCCCCATGCCCGTGGCGAGCAGGCCGATGATGATCGCTCCCGCGAGTGAAGCAGCTTCGCCCAGAGGCGTTACCCCACCATCCACTCCTGGCTCAATTTCTTTGAAGGTGGTAATCATGCGGGGTTTGGACCTGCTGGTCTCGCCAATTTCGCTGGCCAGAGTATCGCCATTGGCGGTAGCCACAGAGGCGATGAAGGCGAAGATGAAGATATCATTGCCGTAAACTCCGTAGCAGATAGCGAGAATGAGAGGCACCAGGCTGTTGCTGTAGACGTTCTTGTAGCCGCGTCTGCCCCCATGCGACTGAGCTATGCCGAGCTTGAATTTTTGAGTGTATCCGTAGCGGGTAAAGCCACCACCCAGCAAATAGAAGGCGAGCAGCAGGATGAACCAGGTGATGCCCGCAAAGAGAATCACCAGCAGGCAGACTATGGTCTCGCTCAGCACGGCATCCGAATCCGCCGCCTTCGCCCAGTAGGCGCCAATTCCCAGCACCAGGGCGAAGATGCAGATGAGCAGGATGCGCTGCAGCTCAGGCAAGGGGTAATCAAAGGAGAAGAGCCACATCACCATGGCAGTGCCAAAGGGCACAGTGAAGTCCCGCTCTTTGGAGACGTGGTGCAGAAAAGCGCCGGACAGCCCTCCCAGGATCACCAGGAACAGTATCCTCTCCGAGGAGAGCGAGCCTGCCGAGATCAGGCTCGCGACGGGATAGCCAAGGCCCACATTGATGAGCAGGTACATGATGCTGCCCGCCAGGGAATCGAACTTGCGAAAAGCGAGCGGAGCAAAGGTCGATGCCACAAAAGAGATGGCTATGACATACTGCGGCAGGTTTGTGTCCGTAAGGATAAGCGCCGGCCTCATGATCAGCAGCATGGCCAGTGACGCGCAGAGAAGCCGGGAGTCCCTGTCCAGGAGGAAGACTGCTGCTAGGGGAATGACTGTGAAGGATCCGGCATAGGGCAGCAACAGGACCATCAGTCCGATGGCTATCCGGGCGATATCTTCCCGCTCCATGATGCTACATGACAATATTCATTGCAAAAATACTTTGCCTAGGGAGATGCTACAGCAAAGCCGACTATGATTTACCGCCTGTACGAGCATCTTCTGCAATCCCGAATCGCAAGGAGCAATCTTCCCGGCTGCGTGGCAGTGGTCCTTTGCAGTGGCGATCTGATGGGTGAAGGCTTGCTGCGCCTCAGCCAGCTGCTGGATTGGAGCCTGTCCATCGGCCTTACCTCCCTGGTTCTTTACGTGAATGATGATGCGCCCCAGCTCCTGCGCCGAATTGCCGCCTATCTTGCAAAGGCGCCCGCCCAAATCAGCCTGCACACCGCTGATGGCGTGGAGCAGACGGGGAGCGGCGGGCCGCTCAAGGTTGAAATATCATTGGGATTAGGCGGCAAGCGCGAGGTGACCGAGGCATTTAGAGGTATTCTCAAGGACGTAGAGAGGGGCAATATCAATCCCGAGGAGATCGATGAGAAGACCATCGAATCGCATCTGCGGTTTTCCCAGAAGCCGGATGTGGTGATCAGGGCAGGCGGCAAGAGGCTGAGCGACTTCATGATCTGGCAGGCTGCCTATTCCGAGCTTTATTTTACCGATGTCAATTGGCTACAGCTGAGAAAGATCGATTTCCTGCGGGCTATCAGGGATTGCCAGAGAAGGGAGCGGCGTTTTGGCCGCTAGTTATTTTTTGGCTCTTCTTGGTTTTCTCAGTTCTTTTTGGCTCTTTTAATCCTTATATGGCATTCTTATGGCTCAGCCTGTTTGGCAATATCCTTTGTGGCGAGGATTGTGAGGAACCGGGCGGGAATGGTCTCCGAGATGATTATATCATCGTTTACGGTCATCATCTTCACGCCGGCCTTTTGGGCTTCAGCTGCATCGGCCTGAATCACTCTCGGATTGCCGGTGCGAAATGTCGCCACATGCCAGGCCTTCTCCGCAGTGGTTGATAGATGGACGTACCTCTGGGATGCAGATTTGATGCCGATCTCCAGGAGCCTGTCAGCTTCCTCTTCGCTCGCTCCATAATAGAGTTTGGCAAGCTTATTCTCAGGGTGATCAAGCTCTACATCTACTGAATGGCCGTATCTGGCCCGGACCCTATCGCCTAGGATCTCATACCTCTGCTTGGAATCGGACAATACAAGCGCAATCACCAAATCCCTATTGGCCCAGCGGTGCCTGCCGGTCACCACCTGGCCGAGCTTGTCGAGGTCAACCCAACCACGTGAATCCATAGCCAGGCCCAGATCCCCAGGGAAATGCCGGAGACACCCGGCGACCAGCCGGCCAAGCTGCTCAGTCTTGGCGTCATCCAAGAGAAGCTGACCGGCAGAGCCGCACTCACAATGCTCTCCCCTGAAAAATCCGTGTTGAGGGCAACGCTTGATCATCTGTAGAACTCCTTTCTTCTAAGGTAGATCTTCGCATAGATATATCTGACCGCTCAGGCCCTCTGCAATTGCCTGGCGCGAGGACTGGGATGAAGCCCCTCTCGAAAGAAGCAAAGTCTCAAATATCACTGCACCCAGATGAACTTTTATGCCCGGAACGGATGATGTCGAGAAAATGATATGCAGGATGCTCGATATGGGCGAAGAGGAGCT
>DAONES010000020.1:21709-24266 GCA_035403205.1 Methanothrix sp.
CAGCTTTCAGACGAGCGCGACCAGCGGATAAGCGATACCCTGGAGGAGATGATGCTTGAAGTGGATCAGCTCATCTCTCGCATGGATAAAATTGAGGACGGATCGCTGGAGGACGAGCCTGCAGAGGATGAGCCGATCGAATACTAAGACGAGCAATGAAGCCCCAAGGTGAATTTAGTGGACAGCCTACCAGATATTCAAGCTTGCGAACCTGATTATCCCTTCAATTTGACCCGAGTGGGTGTGACCGGCGTCAAGAAGCTGGTGAAAGTTGAGAGAGGCAACGATGAGAGGCCCGTGGTCCTTATCTCCAACTTCGAGGTCTTTGTCGATCTTCCTTCTGACCGCAAAGGAGCCAATCTCTCCCGCAACTTCGAGGTGATCGACGAGGTTCTGGAAGAGGCCATAAACTGCCCGGTCTACGAGATCGAAGAGCTTTGCGGAGAGATTGCCAAGAGACTCTTATCCCGGCATGAGTATGCTTCCCGAGCGGAAGTAAAGATGAAGAGCGAGTACATCGTGCGCCGACAGACTCCCGTGACCAAAGCCACCTGCCAGGAGGTAGTGGACATCTTCGCCGAGGCAGTGGCCAGGGCCGGGCCCGCAGGACACGTGCGCAAGACGGTAGGGGCCGAGGTTTTGGGCATGACCGCCTGTCCCTGCGCTCAGGAGATCATGAGAGAGCAGGTCCGCCAGGAGCTTGCTAAAGCTGGGCTATCAGTCGAGGCGGCAGCAGATCTCGCCCAGCGGCTGCCCGTGGCCACGCACAACCAGCGAGGGCGGGGCAGCATATCAGTCGAAGTCCATGACAGGCGCTGCGTTTCCATCGACAGGATCATCAGGATCATTGAGGAGTCCATGAGCTCCCGGGTCTTCGGCCTGCTCAAGCGTCCTGACGAAGCAGTAGTGGTGAAAAGGGCACACAGCAACCCGAAGTTTGTTGAGGATTGCGTGCGAACCATGGCCCAGAAATTGGTTGAAGCATTCTCCGACCTTCCTGATGACGCGGCAGTGACTTTAAAGCAGATCAATGAGGAGAGCATTCACCAGCATAACGCCTTTGCAGAGAGGACGGCAAAGATGGGTGAGCTGCGGGCGGAGCTGGCCCGAGTTAAAGGTATTGATGAATAAGGGGCTGTTGATGATAAAGATTGAAAGCATATCCGGCCCTCTCAAAAAACTGCTCAAAGAGAGGGAGATCATTGCCAGGTGTGAGCTTCTCCTTCGCACCTATGATATCGTCGGTTCGGCAAAGCTGAGCGACCAGGAGCGAACTGAGCTGAAAAAAGCAGTGGGCGAGATAATTGCCCCCGGCATCTTTGCGAGCATCATGAGCAAGGAGCCGATATTTCCCGACCTGCCCAGGATTGACACCTACACTCAGATCGATGGTCGCATATTCCACTTTTCCCATTCGAAGAAATACGGCAAAAAGGACTTTAAAAGAGCGGCAGAGATGCTTCAGGTATCCCTTCCCGAGCTGAAGATCATCCTGCAGCAGTGCCTGGTGGATAGAGTCACGGCCTTTATGAGCGAAGCCGGGTATACTCTTTCTGAACAGGGACCTGCGCAGGGATCCGAACAAGGATCGCGTGAATTGAGGTTTTCCGCAGAAAAGCGCACGGCCAGGGTGTTTGCAATCACTAACGTGAAGTCTCTGGATATCAATAATTATTCCGCGGAGACTGGCACAGACTGCATAATCGTGGTGCCCAGCAGCGAGACTTTGCAGCCATTTGTACAGTTCTTCCAGGAGAATGGAAAGGCGGCAGAGGACAAGGGTCTTAACATTTGGATAATGAATCTGGAGAAGGGCACCATTGACCCATTCATCGGCTATACTACCGATCTGGACATCTACAATCAGTTCAACAATCCCCGTCTGGCAGAGATGGTGAGGAGCAATTGGTCCAGGGACCGCAGCCAATAAACTGCAGGATAATCACACGAAATTCCTTTTTTTCAGCATCAGGTAGTTTGCCTTTTTGCTAATACTCTTACTATAGAGGCCGGCGAATTGGCTGTGTAAATATTATTATTATAAACTAATTGGCTTGCCGCTCTCGGAACTTCAAGCTAAGTATTAAATAGATAGAGCGCTTAAAATTGAGCGGAGAAAGCAAAAAAAATAGGATGAAGTGGGGTATATGAATATCAATCTTAAGTTGGCAGTTATGTTGGCAGTTATCTTTCAGCTTATGGCCGATGCCGCCCTGGGTGCGGTAGGCGATGTGGGCATTTCGGATACCGCTCTGGATGTTGGTCAGGATGGAAGCTCGCTCGCCGGCATAGCTACGGATTCTTATGTGCCAGAGCAATCCGGTCAGGCACCTGTGAGCCAGCAATCGTTATCATCCTCCGGCAGCATGCCTTCCGGAAGCTACCCTGCGCAGGGGCAGGCTGGATACCAGAACCCGCAATCTGCGTATCCTGCTCCTCAGATCAGCGGGCCGGTGCAGGAGCAGATGACTGCTGAGCAGTTGAGACTCGCCCAGCCGCAAATGGAGAGCTACGCTCCGGATGGTAATCTGGGTTTCATCTCTGCTTCGCAGCCTAA
>DAONES010000021.1:0-23824 GCA_035403205.1 Methanothrix sp.
GGAGGATTCCCACCATGATGGACCTCATCTTAGCCGGAGGAGAGATTCGGGAGAAGGATGTCCTGTTCGAGGGATACAAGGGCGTCCTGTGCATTGAGGTGGGCGGCCCTGAGCCGGGAGTCGGCTGCGCCGGACGGGGAATTATCGTTGCCATAGATTTCCTGCGCAAGGTCTCCAAGGCCATGGAAAATGTGGATCTCGTCCTGTATGATGTGCCGGGGGACATTGTATGCGGCGGGTTTTCTGCGCCCATCCGAAAGGGGCTCGTAAGCCAGGCCTACATAATCTCGTCAGGCGAGTACATGCCGCTTTATGCTGCAAACAACATCAGCAAAGGCTTGCGCCGCCTGAATACTCCACTGGCGGGCGTGATCTGCAACTCGCGCGAGGCCGCTGCCGGGCGGGAGAAGGAGATTGCGGAGAGGTTTGCCGAGGAGCTGAACAGCCGGCTGGTGGCTTTCATCCCCAAGGATCCCATTGTGCAGCAGTGCGAGCGGAACGCGGTGACAGTGATCGAGGGAGCGCCTGATTCGAGCATAGCGGATGTCTACCGGGCTCTGGCCGGGGAGATCATGTCCGGAGCAGAGCCCCGGATGCCGCAGCCGCTGAGCGATGAGAGGCTTCGGGAGCTTTCCTTTGAGTGAGCAGAGAGGAAGACGATAAAATGCAAGAGGACTGTCCGAGGATACTCATAGCAGGCGATCGCAGCTCTAGCGGCAAGACCACCATTGTAGCCGGCCTGCTCTCCGCTATGCGGGGCCGGGGCTTGGGAGTCCAGCCCTTCAAGGTGGCAATGGACTACATTGATCCCAGCTACCACACCTGGATCACCGGCAGAAGCTGCCGCAATCTGGACGGCTATCTTATGACCCGGGCAGCCGTCGAGGAGATCTATTCCCATGCCGCGAAAGGGGCAGACATCGCGGTGATCGAGGGGGTGCGCGGCCTTTTCGAAGGGTATGATGCCGATCAGGGAAGCACTGCGCAGATTGCCAAGCTCCTGCAAACGCCTGTGATATTTGTGGTCGATGCCAGAAGCATCACCCGAAGCTGCGCTGCCCTGGTTAAAGGCTACATGGACTTTGACCCGAAGGTGCAGTTTCAGGGAGTCATTCTCAATAAGGTCGGATCGGAGAGGCACGCCCAGAAGGCGATCAAGGAGATTGAGCGGCACGCAGGAGTGGAGGTGGTAGGTGTCATCCGGCGAAATGAGGATATGCATCTTGCTATGCGCCATCTTGGTCTTGTGCCGGTTCTGGAGGGCAAGACCCGGCATGAGGGTTTCGCGGAGCGGGTGGACAGGATCCGGCAGATCGTGGAGGAGGGCCTGGACCTGGATCGCATTCTGGAGATCGCAAAAGAGGCGCAGCCTTTGCCGGAGGTTGAGCCTGACCTCTACCGGGAAAATGCCCTGGGCCAGGGTCTTCGAATCGGCGTCGCTCAGGATGAGGCTTTCAATTTCTATTACCGGGACAACCTGGAGATGATAGAGCTGGCCGGAGCCCAGGTGGTGCCATTCAGCCCGGTGCACGACAGGACGCTGCCCCAGGTGGATGGTATCTACATCGGCGGTGGCTATCCGGAGCTGTATGCCCGAGAGCTGTCCGAGAATACTGGCATGCGTCAATCGCTTCTGCGGGCCCATGAGAAGGACCTGCCAATTTACGCGGAGTGCGGCGGCCTGATGTACCTGGCGCGGGAGATCGAATGGGATGGCGAGCGGCAGGAGATGGTCGGGCTGGTGCCGGGAAGGTCACAGCGCGGCTGCACGCGGGTCGTCAGCTATGTTCACGGCGCGCTAACGCAGGACTGTCCGCTTGGGCCGAAGGGAACGGCCATCATGGGGCACGAGTTTCACCACTCAGAGATGCTGATGGATGAAGGGGTCAAGTACGCCATCCGGTTGGAGAGGGGAACGGGCATCAAAGACGGCTGGGATGGGATGTGCGAAGGCAATTTGCTGGCAAGCTACACCCACATCCACAGCGCTTCCTTCCGGGGATTTCCTGCGGAGTTTCTCAGGGCTTGCAGAAGGAGGAATGAGTAGTCAGAAAATGCTTTAGCATTTATTGAACATCCGTTTTCCTGGCAAAACCTCATTTTTCCTCCATAATTGCCCATCATGAACAGAAAATATAGAGGAGACACTAGCGTTTTTCAGTCTCACGAACGATTGCTGATAGCACGAATGCTGCAAAGGAAAGCATTACTCCCACAATCATGGAAAAATGAAAGCCTTTCATTAATGTTCCAGCATCCAGATCTAAAAAAGCAACGATGCCGTCTCCTGCGGTTGCTATCGTAAATGTCATTGCATAGACTGCAACGCCGATAGCGCATCCAAGATACATTGCCGTAACCATCAGCGATGACGCTGTGCCCTCTTCATCATGTGGAGCGCAATCCACGACTCTGCTGGCTGCAGGTCCACCGGCAAATCCCCAGAAGAGGCCCATCAAGATGAGGCCTGCCAGGAGAGGAACTCTTCCCATCTCAGGCATAATCACCAGATAGATGCTGCTAACGCCTATCAATACCAGGCAAGCAGCAAGGGCAAAAGGCCTGCGGCCAATTCTGTCCGACCATTTTCCGAGGGGGATGCCGATGATCGCAGTGATTGCCGGTGGAATCAGAAGATACAGGCCGCTCAGGATCGAATCGAACTTCATTCCTGCCTGAAGATAGAATGGCAGGAGATAAAATATTCCCATATATACGATACTAATAATAAAAAACGCAAGAAAAACTGCTGTGAACTTTCGTGAGGCAAAGATATTGATGTCAATCAGCGGGGTTGTGATAGCTCTCTCTCTTATGAGAAATGCAATAGCACATCCAAGGCCAAGGATCATGCAGAGGAGGATCTGGCGATCGGCAATTCCCTGGTGCGGGATGCGTTCCAGTGAATACACCTCAAAAATCATCGCGCAGAACAGCAGAGCAGCCCCGGCAAAGTCGAATGGCTGCTTTATCCACGAACCGTCCTTCGGAATAACATGCAGTCCGAACGGCAAAGCCAGAAGTCCAATCGGGATATTGATCAGGAAGATCCATTGCCAGCTCAGATAGTAGTTGAGCAATCCACCGATGGCGGGGCCTGCAACTGATCCCAATGAGACCGTCATAGCCATTGCTCCAAGAGACATTCCGAGCATATTTTTCGGCAGATATGTCACGCAGAGCAGGGGTGCGGTGGCAGCAATCATTGCCGCTCCGATCCCCTGAAAGGTTCGTGATCCAAGAAGTAGCCCAAAACTGGGAGAAAGCCCACATGCTGCTGATCCGAGTGTGAATATGAGAAGTCCTCCGAGGAAGATCTTTCGGAGAGAGCCTCGCTCTGCAATTTTTCCAAAGACGAGGATGAGTCCTGCTATCATTATAAGGTAGATGATGACGACCCAGGAGACAGTCCCTGCGTCGATTCCGAATGATTCGGATATCTGCGGCAGGACGACATTTACTATTGAGCTGTCAAGCCCATCAAAAAACATCCCCAGAGCTGCGGCTGTGAGAAGGAGCTTTTGCCGAAGTGGATTGGCTATGATTTCGGACATGCCCATAGCGGTTTAAAAATGATGCATTTCTATGTTGCGGTTTATAAGGAGTTTGTCATCATTAACATCATCAAGGACATCATGTACATTGGGCGGAGGCATCAATTCAATGAGGTGGCCCGATGCGGGTGCTGATTATGCCGCCATCGTGGGCAGGGTGGAGCCGGACGCGGATCTTCTCAACTTGCGCGACATCTTCGGGAGGGCGCAGAGATAAGTACCATGCGGAAAATGCTAGTTGTCGTGAGGTACACTAAATGATAGTTGTCTCTCAGCTCCCGGAGGGCTAAATGAGCGAGACATCGCGCATCTGTTCATGGAAGATTGCCTTTGCTTTGGACAATCCCATTCGCAGGCTCATCCACGATCCACAAAAGATCCTGGGTGGGCTCATCGAAACAGGACAGACTGTGCTCGATCTCGGCTGCGGGCCGGGTACATTCTCCGTCGCCATGGCAAAGATGGTAGGCGAATCAGGAAAGGTCATTGCAGTCGATGTCCAGGAGGAGATGCTCAAACTGGTGAGGGAAAAAGCGGCCCGGCAGGGACTGCAAGCAAGAATAGTCACACACAAGAGCGGCCCTGGTGGGATCGGCTTATCCGAAAAGGCGGACTTTGCCCTGGCGTTCTACATGGTCCACGAAGTGCCCGATGCGCAAGCGTTCCTCAAGGAGGTTGCATCTCTGCTCAAACCCGAGGGAAAGCTGCTCATCGTAGAGCCAAAGATGCATGTTTCGGCAGTTGATTTTGAAAGGACGGTTTGGGTTGCCAGGCAGGCAGGATTGAAAATCATCTCCGAGCCAAGGGTCCGATTCAGCCGAAGTAAGCTATTTCAACTGGGTTCAGGATGAATCCATAAGGATGACGCCTGAAGAAGAGAGCAGCGATGTTCGTGAGATGGTCTGGGAGATGAGCAGGATGACCAACAAGATCCTGATTTTTGGGCTTGTCCTCATTCTTGCGATTCTGGCAGTGCTCATGCACCTCGGAATTGTCGCATTTCCCGCTTTGGTGAGATCGGGCGCTCTGTAGCTCGCTCCTTCATGTTTCTCTCTTGCAGTAGCGCTTGCGCATCCGCATGCATCCCGGCAAGCTTCCTGGTGATGGGGTGCTGCGGTCCGTACTCCTGCTCCGCCAGCCCCTTGACCCGCCAGATCTCGGAGAGGAGCCTGCCGATCTCTTTCAGAACGTACTTGCGATTTTGCTCGGTCATAATCATTATGAACCTATAGTTGGAAGATCCAAGAATCGCTCTCGAATTCATGCCCCGTTGACCAATGGTGGCATCAAAATGATTATCATATCAGAGTGCTAACTGAGTTTCGGATGATGTCATGTCCAGGGCCAAGAGTCTAAAAGAGGCTTATAACAATTTCTATGTTGAGCCGCTAAAGGAGAATCAAGAGTTCGAGGAGTTCTATGTGCAGAGGCCCGGCCTCATTTCCCCTATGCAAGACCTGAAGGATCGAATTGAGCTGGCCGACCGGAAGGAGAAGTATCTGTTCTTGGGCTTCCGTGGCTCTGGAAAGAGCACAGAGCTGTACCGGCTGGAGGCTGCTCTGGACAAGAGTCGCTTCCTTGTGGTCAATTATTCCATCCGGGATGATCTGAATCTGAGCGACTTTGATTTTCGCGATTTCTTCGTTTCCATGGCGCTCAAAGTCTACGATATTGCAAGGGTCGAAGGAATAGTCCTCAATCCTGACATCGAGAAGGATTTCCAGGACTTCGCCAGGAGAATAACGAAGATAACCGAGGAGGAGGTAACCAGCCAGAGTTCAGCCGGGCTATCCTTGAGCCAGATCATCATCCTAAAGCTCAGCCGGGAGGCTAAAACCAGAGAGTGCCTGAGGACTGAGCTGGATCAGAAGATCAGCGATCTCATCCAGAAGCTAAACTGGCTGATTGTGGACATAGAGGAAAAATCAGGAAAAGAATTGGTGATAATGGTCGACGATCTGGACAAATTGGCCAGAGGTCAGCAATCTGAAGATTTTTTCTACAAAAACTATCAGCTCCTTATCGAGCCAAGTTGCTTTGTGGTTTACACATTTCCCATACCATTGGCTTTTCATCCTCAGTACGAGAACGTCAGGCATGCCTTTACTAGCGACGTGATCCTTTTGCAGATGCCGGTGTTCAGGAGAAACGGAGAGAAGCATGAAGAAGGACGGAAATTTTATAGAGATGCGATTTCTCGCAGGATAGAGCCGGAGCTGCTGGGTAATGATGTTCTGGAATTTGCCATCGAATCCACCGGCAAGCTATCTGAGCTGATGGAGGTAATGAGGGAAGCATCGCTTAACGCCTTACGAATGAGACACAAGAGCATTTCCCAGGATGACGTCGCTACTGCATTGGATAAGTTGAGGATGACATTTGATCGAACCCTCACCAAGGCCCATAAAGAGAAGCTATTGGAGATTAATAGATGCAAGGAAGCAAGGGATGAAGGGCCTGACTCGGTCTTGACTCGTGAACTTCTCTTCAGCCTGACTGCGGTCGAGTATGAGGACGAAGTGGGAAGATGGTGCGAGATAAATCCCATGCTGCGTCCCCTGGTGGAGAAATGGAGACAATCTCTCTAGAGGATCTGGATGAGGTAGATCTCCTGCTCACTGAGCTGGAGATATCTCAGGGAAGAGGAAACCTGGTTTTATGCATTGTCGCCTCGCCAGCTTATCGAGAGAGAGTGATCGAGGCAGTTAAAGCGCGATTTCCCAGCAGAGTCACGGCAGTTGAGAAGGGAGACAACCTCATCTCGGACCTCAGAAATGCCAAGCCGAAGGCAGAGGAGATTCTCATCTGGACTCTTCCTGAAACTCTAAGCGATGATATTCTGAATGCACTCAACAACTTCCGTGAGCTTTTTTACGATACAGGCGTGCCTAGCCTTGTCTTCTTGACCCCTGCAGAGCTGGATGATGTGATCTGGAAGGCTCCTGACTTTTGGAGGTACAGAGGCGGATACCACATTTTGAAAGGTGAGGATTACGGGCAGGCTTATCAAGCAGTTGAGGCGCTGTCTATACCCCTGAACTTCAGCTATCAGAATAAAGATGAATTGCTGAGGCGCAAACGGATCAATGAGCACTTGCTCGATAGGATGAAGAACAATAGCGACCAAGTAAGGATTCTCACTGAGTTAGGCTCAATCCATTCCTTGCTGAGTGATCAACGCAAGGCAATTGAATATAATGAGCAAGCTCTTGCCATTGCTCGCCAGGTCAATGACAGGCAGAATGAAGAAACCGCATTAGGGAATATTGGTAGGGCTTACGCCCTGCTAGACGAGAGGCATAAAGCCTTTGAGTACTTTGAACAAGCTCTATCCAAATCTCGCGAGATTGGAGATAAAAATAATGAAAGTACGTGGTTGTGCAACCTTGGCTGGGCATTTGCTGCAAAGGGAGATTATAGCAAAGCTATAGTTTACTATGATCATGCTCTTGCCATAGCCCGTGAGATTGGCAATATAAGGAATGAAGGCATCATTTTGGGCAACTTGGGCCAAGCCTACGCTATCCTTGGTGAGGCAAGTAAAGCCATATATTATTACAATCAAAGCCTAACTATAGCCCGAGAAATAGGGGATGGAATAGATGAAGGTGCATGGCTTGGCGCCCTAGGCGTTGTCTATGCTGATCTGGGCGAAATGCACAAGGCAATCGATTGTTTTGAGAGCGCTTTGTCCATTTCCCGAAAAATTGGGGATTTGAGAGGCGAAGAAACCCGCTTGGGTAATTTAGGCAGAACCTACGCAGCCGTTGGAGAAACGTACAAAGCCATCGATTATTTTAATCACGCGCTGGCTATCGCTCGAAAGATCGAGGATAAACAGAATGAAGAAATATGGCTGGAAAATCTTGGAAACGCCTATTATCGCCTGCACGACGAGCAGAATGCTATAGATTATTATGAAAAGCAACTAAAATTAGCAGAGGAAATTGGTGATCGTACTGGTGCAGGAAATGCCTTATGGAATATGAGCCTAGCTCTGCATGGTCTCATGAAGATTTCTGAAGCAATAAGGATTGCTGAGAGTGCACTTTTAATTTACGAACAAATGGAAAGTCCTATGGTGGATAGAGTTAAGCAGCATTTGGCCAAGTGGAAGAAGATGCTCAGAATCGGAAGCTAAATCCTCTTCTTCCAGATATTAGGCCCACAGGCCGAGAACATGAAGCGAAAGATGCAAGAATGGGTTAGCACCTATCAGAAGCGATGAAACCCGAAAACAAAGAGCTGATCAAAGCCCTCCTGCAAGAGGCCGATTCCATTCAGGAGGACATTTACGACGATGCCAGAGAAATGCTGGGCACCGTCCCCTTCATCCTGAAGGTTATGGCCCGCCGGCCGGAGTTCATGATCTTCTCCGCGCTCAAAGACTTCTATGCCCTGCGGCCCCAGAGCCTGGAGCCGAAGGTCGCCGAGCTTCTCGCTGTGGCCGCGGCTGCCGCGTCCGGCGCAGATAAATGCCTGAAGGTTCATATGACAGCAGCATCCCAGGCGGGAGCAAGCGAGGACGAGATCCTGGATGCCGTGTTTATCGCTGCGCTCATCGGCCAGACTCGAGTGCTGGCCTCAGCGCTGCGCACATTCCAGGAGTTCGAGGCCAAATCGAAATAAAGCTGATAGAGCTACGCTCTGCCAAATCCCAGTTGGTCCTCGAATATTTGATACTCCAGGTTATACAGAGCCCTTAAATCGTAACTTTCTCTGTCGACCATTCCCGGATCTGCCTTGGGATACCCCATAAAGCCAGGTCGGGCGAACAGGCCGTCCTTAAAGACCTGCGAGTCGGTGAATAGCAGGAACTTGCCCTGGCCGTAGTCGGCCTCGGCCAGAACCACCCGGCCATCAATATCGAGAAGGGGCCTGCCTCCCTTGATGGCCAATCCCCAGGGCTTTATGGGCAGCCCGTCTTTCCATGCCCAGACATCTTGCATCATCCCGGTGCTGGCAGCAATATTATCCGCTGCATTATCAGGTTTGCCGGCTGGCTTCGTCAAATTATAGGTGCTTATGCCGAAATCTTTTATCATCTCGGACCCCTGCTCCTGAGAGGAGACCATGAGCAGGATGCAGTTGCCTCTTTTGATGTAATCCTTCAGGGTGGCCAGCTCTTCTCCGGATATCTTCGTTGCCGGATCGATCATGACCATCGCTCTGCCTTTGGCCATAGCATCCGCCATCCGGTCTTCCATCGCCGGCGTCAGATTGAGCCTCTGCGTCCAGATGTAGAAGGTCTCGTACTCTCCCTGCATGTCTCCCCTACTGGTGATATTTCCGGAGTGCTCGCCATCAAATCCGACAGTGTGATTGTAGTCATAAAAACGGCTGGGGATGGTGTCTTCGCCTTTTGTGGAAAATATGAGCATCGATCCGGCAACGGAGAGGGACCCCAAGGCCAGAAGGACCAGCAGTGCCGCCATCTTCCTCTCTCCCCAGCTCTCTCTTCTCAGCAGGTACAGAGCCAGGCAGGCAAAGATCATTGCCAGGAGAAATAGGATCTGCCTGGCATCCTCATAGCTGTTCCGGCGGTTGAGGTATTCCATTGCTCCAATTACAAAATTGCAGGAGCCACCAAAAAATATCCTGAAATTGGAGATGATGGTGGAATCGGCAAACGCCACAACTCTTCCCTTGCCATATTTCACAGCCACCGCCTGATTTAGGAGACCCCAGACAGTATCTGTGGCTTGGGTGGGATCATTTGTCCTGGTCTCTCTGAAAAATCCCACAGAGGCAAATTCGCCAGGATCGGCACGGAGACCGGTTCCCATGATCACTGGCTCAGCGAAAAGAGGAGCCCTTAGGCTGCAGCCGGTCATGAAGTCCAGATAGGGCATGTACTTGATGACCGGATGGATGAAGCCCTCTCGCTTGAAGTAAAAGAGCCTTCCCTGGATGGTATTTACGGCATCGAATCCGAATTCGATTCCGAATCGATTGGATAATTGGTTCAGATTCGTGCCGATGCCGGCGAAGTTGGTATGATCCCCAATCAAGAACAGTCCCCCTCCGTTCTTGACAAAATTCACGATCGCTTCGATCTCAGATGGCTGGTATGATGATGGTGTTTTTATTATTAATATATCATAATTCTTTAGGATATCATCGGTTATGCGGTCTGATATTATATTAGGAGCAACTTTTGTTGCACCGGTCACATTCCATTCCAAAAAAGACGGGCTCACAATGCGGTCCACATGATAGCTATCATGCAGCCACTGGATCATGCTGTAGGAGTTGTAGGTGGAGTTCTCTCCGTACCATTCTCGGTCGAGCTTGAGGGTGGAGGACTCCCAGATGGAGTGAATCTCATCCACCAGTACCCGTCCTTCCTTTTCGGTCCCTGTATCCAGAAAGATCGCTGAGGAGGACAGACAGAAAACGCTCAAAATTGCGCTAGCAATAGCGATGGCCTTCTTTCTGTCCGTCTGCATCTGGAAATCAATTTTACTGTCCGGAATTCTCAGGCAAAGAAGCATCAATACCGCCAGTGGCAGGAGACTGAATATCTGCCACCAGGGATCTATGAAGATCTCATTTCTCAGGATTGCAGCTTCCGGCAGATCCCTCGAGAAAAATGTCTGGACAAGAATGACATACCTCAGCAAAAGGTAAACGAAGCTTGCGATAAGGGTTAAAAAAGCTCGTTTGAAGAAAATTGCGGCGTTATTGGATATCATGAATAATATTAATAGAAATCCCGTGTATATCAGAATCCAGGGATAGATCCCGAGCTTTTCCAGAGTTACTGAAAAGGGGAAAACCTTCTCCTGAGCGAGGATAAAGACCGCTCCTCCATTTGCTGCTGCATGGATTCCGGTTCGGCCCAGAATGCCTGCCAGGCCAGGGGCAAGAGCGCTCGCAGAGTGATAATTTGCCGCCAGTAAATAATAGATGGAAATGGCCAGAGACTGCAGGCTGAGGACGGTGCCTGAGAACAGGGCCGCAAGCCAGAGAAAACGCAAACCCGGTGCAGCCAGAGCGACTGCAAGGCCCGCTATGCAGACGACCGGGCCGGCATTGTAGGGATAAGGTATCGCCCAGGCGGCGAGGATCAGTGGCAGCAGAATGGCGCAGTATTTTCTATCAATTGCGGCATCCATTCTCCAGAAGGATATGATGGACAAGGCGATCCCCAGCAGAAGGGATGATGTGCATAGCAATGTGCTGGTAGCCTGGCCAAATACTCCCAGCGAGAACAGCCAGAATGAGGCTAGAGGCATCAGCGCCAGCCATAATAATTGCTTTCTGCCCCGCGATATTTCCTGCAATATGTCCTTCAATATGGCCTGATTCATATCATCCCGGTCCCCCAGGCAGCCAGAATCTTTCGCAGGAGTTCAATATTTCCCAACCACTGAAGCTGATATTGCTCGCGATTTTCTTTGCCGGCTCCCTGCGACAAGTGCTCTAAATTCTCATTGAGCAAAAACCTTGAGTCGCCAATGAGAACCACATTGCCCAGTCCTGCTTTTTTCTGAATAATCAGATTATAGAGGGCGCCATTATAGCGCATCCATGCTATCGGCGTATAATCGCCATCCGCCAGGACCGGATAGGCCTCCATGAACTTCGGCTTATGCCAGTACCGTCTCAGGTTTTCTGGGGATACGGTTGCCTGCCCTCCGGTGGCATGAGTCTCTTCTATCCAGGGAAAAGAGCCCAGAGGGGTATCTGCAATCTCCAGGCCGAAGGACTTCAATATGGGGCTCAGGGGTCCGGCGCCTTTGTAGCCTGCACACAGTATCAGCAAACCGCCGGAGTTTACGAATTGATGGATCTCCTGGGCCTCTCTGGCGGAATAATCCTCATTTGGAGCGATTATGATAGCTGCTGATCCACTGAGGAGCCTGGAAATATCCTGGTCTCTCTGCAATATCTGTGGCAAATATCCATTTCTAAAGAGGTTTTCCGTCAGTCCTGCCACGCCGTCGTCTCGATAGTTCTCAGAGTTGAACTGGTTTAGGTGGGTGAAATCTATCCAGGCCACATCCTCTTGAGGCGCTTGCAGGGCCGGTGTCCTGGAATCGTTTATGCTTGAAGCAAGCCCTAGCGAGAGCGCAGCCGCTAAAGCGAGGCATATCAGGAGCAGCAGGGAAAGCCTGGGCTGATCTACGTCGAAATTCTTCTCGATGGTCGTGTTGCCGGAAACGGCTCGGCCCGCAAAGATGTGCCCTGCAAAAGTTCGGCCTGCTAAGGTTCTACCTGCAAAGAAATAGGCTGCCAGGCCCAGGAGAAGAATTAAGGCGGATGTCAAATACTGATAATCCTCAAGATCCGATCTTCGGCCTGTCAGCCAGGACGCGGAATTATAGATCAGTTGATATCTAAACGGCAGTTCGTTATTGAATATGCAGGATGTGTCACCAAATACCAGCACCTTTCCCTTGCCGTAGGTGTCGCAGGCGGCAATGACCAGATCGCCCAAGGCTTCTCCCGGCTCATAAAGCCTGTCTCCCAGGTGTCCGGGAGCGGTCGGATCGGCGCTGTCAGAGAAAGCGAATCTTCCGATGATCAGCGGCCTGGCGCTGCCGCTCAGATGAAGGGATGCGCCGACGGATGATGTGGTCAGGTCAAAGTTCAGGTCACTGGTGATCGGGTGGTGCAGGGCAGAGACGGCGTACAGCCAGTGATCTGGGACATAGTCAGCGGTGTCCGGGTTGATTTTGATTCCAGTCGGCTCAAGCAGATCATTGAGGTAATCTCTTCCGGCGGCAAAATCCCGGTCCTGGACGAACATGGATGTATGCTCGGCAAAGATCAGAAGTCCTCCACCGTTTTTTACGTAGTCTCTGATGCCATCTCTATCGGCGGAGGAGAATTCCTTCTTGAGGTTCATGATCATCAGGATATTGGCGCCTTTTAGGGCATCTTTTAATTCGCCGGGGCTGGTCGAGTTCAGGCTCTGCACCTCTCCACCCATGTTCTCTAAATATCGCTTTATGGCTCCCACGGAAAAACCGTCGTCCGGAGCAAAGGATTGGCTTGCCCTGGGAAAGTGAGGGATATCAAAACCCATCTCGCTGTCCTTTTCATAGAGCACAACCTTGCCGATCCCACCAGAATCAGAATCTGAATTATTGGTACTAGTAATTGGGACGATTGCTATCAATAATACGGCAATGAAAACGGAAAATAATAGTGCCGCAGGCATTGCGCCCTTGGCAGGCGAATGGACCCTTCCTCCCAGCTCAAGTGAGCTGATCCGCATTTTGGATGCAAATATCAGGAATGCAATCAGGAGCACAAAAAAAGCGAGATATATGCGATCTATGTAGCTGTCTGCATCAGTCCAGAATGAAATGGCGGTCAGGATGTAAGCGGCATAGGCAATTGCAAAGCCGATCAGGACCACTATCAATTTCACGATGGGACGGGGCGACATCTTCTTGGATAAAATTAAGAAGGATGCAGCGCAGCATAAAAATGATAGAAAGATAAATGCGCCGCTGATGGTGGGACCGAAAATTACAGCCGTGCCGGCGATTCTTCCGAGGATTGAAGATGCTGCCTGCGAGAGTGATGTGAAGAACTCCCAGAAGAATGGATCGTTGATATAATATATATAAAATGTGAAATAAAATAGGCTACCCAATGCCAGGGCGGAAAACTGGGGCTCATCTTCTCCCGCCGATCTCAAGAGCAGATCGAGTCCGCAGATGAACATGATCATGCTCAATATCCAGAATTCAGGTCGGTCTGTGCCTGCCAGAGCTGTAAATGATAATAGCGTGATAGAAGCTCCTGCAAGGGAAATAGTTTCTATGCGAATTTTTTTATATGAATTGATGTATACTATCATCAATCCTGCCAGGCATACCATTCCACAGGCCCGCATAAATATCGGGGACGCATACCCCATATTGAGAGAAAAAAGGTTGAGTGAAAGCATAATCAAGATGATTGATGCCAGTCTCTTAATCACGATGGCAGCTTTAGTAGATGATCCTTTCATGAATTGGCTAAGCACTCCCCAGAGAGATCGATTGTATCTTTGTGCTCTACCCGTTACGTTTTTTTATTGCGCGCAATGCTGGATTCTAATGCGCTTTTCGAGGTATTATATTTTGGTTGTTATCTTCTCTCTGAATATAAATCTTACGGCTTTTGTCGCATAATTTTTCCGGGCAAAAAAAGTGCGTGCAAATATCTGCTTTTCACATTGGATCCGAATCCCAAATCCCAAGTCCGAAAGGTACTTATAGTGAACAAAGCAGAACTTAAGAAAGATATAAAGGTTCGTGAGTGCTTCAATTGATTTGCAGCCCTTGGGCTGGAGCCTTATCGATAGGAGGGAAAGATGTGATACGGGAACGGTTGCTGTTGATTTTATTTGTGTCTCTATTATTAGCATGTAGCTCAATTGCTTCGTCGGATGAAGGGTCAAATGCCAATTCCATTCAATCGAGCGGTGCACCTCTATTCGATTATCGATACAGTCAGGTTGCAGAAGAATTGGGGCTCCTAAAAAACGGCACTTCTGAAGGCAAGCTTGAATATGGAAGCGTTGAGACTGCAAGCTTGACTCCTCTGGATACTCCTCAAAAGAAAGGCTGCAGGCTACTGATCAAGCAGGCTGACCTCACGATGGGCGTCTGCCAGTGGGAGACGGAGCAGACCTGCTTTGATAGCTGTGGGAGCACCTGTTCCGGGACCTGCGGTGGAACTTGCGGAAGCACCTGCGGTGACACATGCGGCTATACATGCGGCAGTACCTGCGGGGCAACTTGCAGCTATACATGCGGTGACACTTGCGGAAGCACCTGTCTGGCAAGCTGCCGAACCTGTTCACTTTCCTGCGGTGCGGCCACATGCAGCAACACCTGCGATAATACCTGCAAAGACACCTGCATGCGTACCTGTAGCAAAACGTGCGCTCGCACATGCAGCAGCACCTGTGCAAACACGTGCGGTCAGACCTGCTCCGGTACCTGCTCGCAAACTTGCGGACAGACCTGCCGTGATACCTGCTATTCAACCTGTGCGATGACCTGCGCCCGGACCTGTCTTGGGACCTGTTCCGCTACCTGCCTGGCCACCTGCCAGCCCACGTGTTCCGCTACTTGCGGTCAGGTCTGCGCTAGCACTCAGCCTGCCGCGGCGGCAAGTTCTGGTTACCCACCGATGGCCAAGTCGACTACAAAGGCCCCATTAGCAGCGGAGCAGATTACCATGCGCTCCTACAATATTGTGGCAATGCCGCCAACGTCGGTTTACTATCTGGGCGCATATTCTCCCTGGGCAGCTTTCCAGAAGAGCTTCACTGAAAAGGAGATCTACGCCTGGGTTGAGACTGAGGCCGGCTGGGATGTGGTCGCAAAGACTCCCAAGGGAACATGGGTGAAGCAGTTTGTTTTTGTTCCGTCGAACGCAAATGTGATCTTGAACGAAATCGCCCCTGATGGAAATGTCGGCAGCAGGGAGTTTGATCCGGTTGGACCGGGATACAAATATGTCTGGGTCTACGCGAAGGATGCCGGATCTTACGTGGGCAGCTTTGAGAGCGCCGGCCAGAAGAGCAACGATGTGACCCTGCAAGTATACTAAACTTGGAAGTCGCAGGCAGGTTCCCTGAAGAGCCTTTTCATTTTCTTTTCTGCAATCGCTCTCTCAGAAAGTATCGATATACTTGTAAATCAGCCTATTCTTCTTGAGATTCAGACACCTTCGCGCTGCCTGAGCCACATTCTCCCGGTCCTCCTCCCGGCAGTAGATTCCAAAGCGCCAGGCTGCCCGGTGGGCTCTCTCCAGGATGCTGACCAGCGGCGAGACCTCCCGCAGGGCTTTGACCTCTCCTTCTACGAGTGCGGGAAAGCTTCCCTCAGGAGTTTCCGTGAGCGCTGGGCTGTCCACCAGAATGTAGCCACCGTCAACTCCCGATTCGTGGGCGATCTCCTGAGCGAGCATCTTTTCGCTAACCCTGAGCACGGATGGGTCCAGGCACTCCAGGCCGACATAAACCGCCCGCTTGAATATCCTCCTCGACCGGATGCGTTCTGCCATCTCTGCTGCATAGCCTCCCGCCTCTCGCAGAGAGCTGAAGAGCTCCATGTCGTCCATCGCCTTGACTTCCGCAGCACTGGCTCCCTCTTCAATCATGCGCCGGATAGCGGCAGAAATCATGCACTCCGAGATGCGACAGACATGATGATAATAAACGGACGGATGCATGAGCAGCCGGGAGATGAGTAGGGATGTGGCAGCCTGCACGCCCCCCGCCTCCACCACCAGCTCTCCGTTGTGAAGAGTCATCTTCTGAAGCAATCGCAGCCGGTCTATCACTCCGTAAGCCACGCCGGTGTAATGGGCGTCTCTGATCAGGTAGTCCATTCGGTCCACATCGATCTCGCCGCTCACGATCTGCCCCAGGCCGATCCCATTTATGGCCGCCTGGATATCGGCGGCCTTCAGGCCGTATCCCTCCAGCACCTCCCTCAGCTCTCCTTTTTTCAGGATATCCATGATGCTCTCGTGCTCCTTTCGCAGGTAAGGGGTGAGGGCCGATTCCGTGGCATGGGAGAGCGGGCCGTGGCCCACGTCATGCAGAATCGCCGCCGCACCTATCAGCATCGTCTCCTCCTCATTCAGGCCGAGCTGTTTTGCGAGCAGTCTCGCCAGGTGGTAGGCACCCAGACTGTGCTCGAAGCGAGTATGATTGGCGCCGGGATAGACCAGGCTCGCCAGGCCGAGCTGCTTGATCCAGCGCAGCCGCTGCATCTGGGGGGTGTCTGCAATACCCAGGGCGAGGCCTTCAAGCTGGACATAACCGTGAACAGGGTCTCGGATCTCAGTCATCGAGGATGATCCTGGGATCTTCTGGATTAAATAAGTGCTCAATCTTTTGGATTAGCTGCGCGGGTCTCAGTGCGGCAGGCTAAACCTCAGCATGCACCTTTCCTCACCCTGGCAGATCCTCTTCTCCCTGGTAAATTCGATCTGCCGGCCATCGCCCTTCTCTCCGCTCTTCTCCCCGGAAAATTCGCTCGCCCAGACGGAATTTTCCACCCGGCAGATGATCTCGCTCACCTGTTCCGACAATGACCCGCGCCCGGACTTGATCATTATGTCATGCCAGGGGCACCTCCTGATGGTCACCGCCAGGCTGTCCTTCTCCGGCTCGATCTGAAACTCGAAGCCCTCCATGGCCAGGCGGGCGGAGAGCGCCTGATCGAGGTCCTTTAGGCCGCTTTGCAGATGCAGCATCCCTTTGAGGGTGCGGGCCTGAATCTTTGGCAAAACCCTCCAGACGGCCACATCCACCAACAGGGCCTCATCAAAGCCCAGCTTATCCTCAACCTTCATAAACCACAGACCATCCACCGCTGTGTATGACCGCCGGAAGTATTCTGTTTTCTGCTCATCTGTCAATTCAGTCATCTTTTTTCCACCATGCCGGATTGATTCCGTTTATTCTTCGCAGGCACCGCCTTGGGCCCTGCCTTTCGCCCGGCCCTCAATACCGCCTTGCAGGACTGCATGGAAAGCTGGCACCTCTCCGCCTTCTCTTTCATCTCACCGGCGGCAGGATCGCCCTTATTCGCCCTCTCCTCAGCCAGGGCCTGATAGATCCTGGAGGCTTTCTTGCAGGCTTTGAGGGCCTTATTGCTGCACTCTCCCTTATCCTGCACCTCAGACAAAGCCAGATAGTCATAGGCCAGATCCCTCAGAATATCGGCATGCTCCTCCGGAGCCCTCTCGGCTGTGTAGTACTGCAATGACCTCTTGCAGGCATCGATTGCCCTCTGGCAGTTGTCCGCCTTTTCCTCGATCTCTGCCATGGCGATATAACTGTAGCTCAGGCTCCTCAGAGCATCGGCGTGCTCAGCAGGATCTATTCGCTCGTAGATGGCGATAGCATCCAGGCAGGCATCTATTGCCCGCAGGCAGCTTTCTTTGCGATCCTCTCCCTCAAAAGGAGCAATCTCGGCCAGAGCTGAATGAGCCGCCCAGAGCAGGATCTTGGCCTCAGCGCAATCCTCTGCATGTTCTTCTGCACCCTCTTCTGCGCTGCAGGATGCGCTGCCGGATTCACCATAGATCCGCAGGGCCTGCTTGCAGAAGGCTATGGCCTTCTTGCAGTCTTGCTCTCTGGCCTCTTTCGTGATCTCGTTGTCGGCCAGGGAGATGGCAGTCATGGCCAGATCCTTGCAGCAGGAGGCGATCTGCAGAGGATGAGCCTGCCAAACTCGGTAAGAATGCAGCCTCTGCTCACAGGCATCCAGAGCGAGAGCTGAGTTCTCGGATGGATATTCGATTTCGGCTAAATTGAGATAGGCCATCCAGAGGATGCCTTGGGCTTCGCCGTAGTCCTCAGGAGAGTCCTCCAGGGTGAGGGCCTCAAGAGCTTTCTGAGCCGCCAGGATGGCTCGCAGACAATTTTCCGCCCGGTTCTCTGCCTTCTGCCTCAGCTTTCCCAGGGTGAGGTAGACGTTGGCCAGATTGTTTTGGGCAGTGGCATAAAACCTGGCAGACTCCTGCCGGGAATAGATGCGGAGAGCATTGTTGCAGGCCTCCAGAGCCTGCCGGCAGCATTCCTCAATCTCTTCCTCTGCCTCTGCCTCAGCCTCACCTTCACCCTTACCCGCTTCTTCCGCCAGTGCGAGGTAGGCACTAGCCAGGTTGTTCTGCGTGGCAGCGTAGGCCAGAGGATGCTCTTTTTCTGTTCTAGTGTCCAGGGCATCCCGGCAGGCGTCAAGAGCCAGCCGGCAGTTTGCCTCTCTGTCCCTGGACTCTGAGTGGGAGAGAAACGCGATGGCCAGGTTGTTTTTCAGGGCGGCAATCTGCAATGGCAATGGGCTTTTTGCCTGGGAATAGAGCTCTATAGCCTCCTGGTAAGCGGAGATGGCATCTTTGCAGAGCCTCTCATGATACTCGGGATTTGCGGACACTCCGGCAGCCAGATAGCTGCTGGCCAGGAATGCCTTGGCGGCTGCAAATTGCAGGGGGCTATTTATCGGATTGAGGGCGGAGAGAGACGCTTTGCAGGCAGCTATCGCCTTTTTACCGTTTTCCTCCCGGCTCTCCAGCTCCGCCAGCTTTCTGTAGGTGCTGCCCAGATCATTTTGAATGGATGCGTGCTCCTTTGGGGCATCAGAAGGAGTGAAGAATGGCAGAGCCTCTTCCCAGCAAACGGCGGCCTGCTTGAGGTTCTTGGCTCGGCCTTTATGATCGGCAAGAGCAGCATAGGCTGAACCCAGGCCTATCATGACTTTAGCGCGAGCGATGGGGTGGCTTTGCTGAGAAAATGTGATCAGAGCCTCATCATAGGCGGCGATGGCGCGCTCGCAGACAGACGGATCATTTTTTTGCCGGCTCATATCCAGGCAACTGTCGCCGATCCTTTTTTGGATGTTGGCGCGCTGCACCTGATCCATCTCCAGTGCCAGCATCCTCTCATACACGATCAGGGCCTTTTCATAATGGCCTTCCTTGTTCTGCAATGGCGGTCTTGCCTCCTTTTCGCTCTGTCTGTGAATTTTCAAATTCAATTTGGATACAACTGCTGATGGGCACCGCCGCTACTTCTAATCTTCGCCCATCTCTGCCAGGCCGTGCTCAGCATTATAAAAATCTTTTTTAATTTTTCCTATTTACTTAGTTAAAATACCGAAAGTGTTAAATCCTGGGACGATGCAATATGTAATTAAAATAGATATTATCATCAATAATAATGTTGATAAGTGCTCTGCCAAAACAAGAGAGGGCAGGTTCTTTTCCTCCTCCCTGACCCTCTCCCACCTCATTACATTAGCCTGGTATAACTGAAGACCTCCGGGGTTATATTTTTGTAAAATTGAAATTCATCTGATAACCACTACATCAAGGAGGAGCAAGATAGCCCCTAAAAAGCCCATTACGGTGATTACCGTCTCCGTATTTATCTCGGGATTATGCACGGGCCATCCGCTAGGCAGATCTAGAATATAAGGTTTTCCAGAGGCAGAGGTCTTTCAGCCACCAGAGAGATCTCCCACCCAAAGCACTCGATTGCCTAAAGACGTATTGCTGATGGCCTGGAAGAACTTGCCGTCGGCAGTAACCATGTAGCCGTCTAACACCACGGCTAAAGCCAGATAAAGGCAATCGTAGACTCTTCGTTTTGTCTCTATTGCCATATTGAATGCTTCCTCTTGATGGTTCTGGGATGGATACGATCGGATAGGAAATGAGAGTATACTATCATGAATATCGAATCCTTCATCGGCAGACAAAAAACCTCTGCGAATCAACTTGCAGAGAACATTATCTACTTCCAGGAATAGAAGATCGGGTGCATGAAGCTCATAGTCCTTTCCTAGTAGTTCAATGGCATCGCTAGCGTTATCCTCCTCAATGAACCACTTAATGGCCACGCTGGCGTCCACTACTACGATCATCTTTCCCGATCCTCGCGGATAAGTTCCGCAGAATCTGGAAATGTCCTGCCTTTCAATCGCGCTCGGATGCCTAGGGCAATTTGACGAGCTGAAGCCATGTCCACCTTAGCCGATTGCTCCAGGATATGCCGGACTTCTGCTTCCAGGGAACGATTTTTCTCACGAGCACGAGCCTTTAGCCTATTGACAACTGCGTCGTCGAGATTTCGCACAATGATCTGGGACATTCATCCTCCATGATATCATATTGATAGCATCATTGCATAAAATAGCTTTGCTTAAGCGACATCATTTGCTTGCTGCTTGGTGAAAAGGTCAAATGAAATTAGAAAAAAGATAAAGGATCTGGAACAGGAGCTCAGACCCCGCTCAGGTAACCGTCGCCAGTTATTTTTCCCGTTTCTGATGCCTGATATTCCTGTATGGCGCCATTGGGCAGCAGATTGATATCATTCGTCGTGTACTTTGGCCCACCAGCCTTGTTCGATCCGTCAATGGAATGCACTATGCCGCCCTGGGTGGTATTATTAGCCAGGAGATAGGGCTTGCTGAGGTCAGCCGGGCCGGTCACCTTTTGCATGAGCAGATTGGGGTCCGGGCCGAAGTTGGTCTGTACCCAGGAGTTCCACTGATCGATGATGGCGTTGAAGGTTGAGACATCTCCGCCGGTCATGTACTTTTGATGCGCCTCGCCCAGTTGGTATGACAGGCGCAGTCCCTGCATTATGGCCTTTTGCTGATCGGTATAGTCTGCGGCCGTGGTCAGGCCAGCTATGCATAAAAATATGGCAAATATAGCTAAATATTTCATCAATCCATCACTCTCCAATAATCCTCAAATTATTCTGATTGCCTTTTAGCCTGGTTTTTTGCGAAAGCTCTAGCGGAAGACCGAAGGCAGGACGTAGCTACTATCAGCATTTCCGGCATCATTTGAAATGGAACTTCCCCGGTCTACGTATACCGCCGCTCCTGTGTAAGGATCAATGTAGAAGTATTTTATCTCCCCTGTGCTGGGAATCTTGTAGGCATAGATGGACCTTCCCGTGAATGGGTCCGTCTCAACCTCGCCTATCCAGCCACTCGATAAATTGAGGGCCTTCCAGGTGGTTAAGGGATCGTCTACCAGCTTTCCATTCTTGATCAGACTTCCCTTGGGCGCAGTTCCCCAGTTCCACAATTGATTGTTGCCGCTGCTGTTGCCGCTCTTGCTACTGTTATTGCTGTTATCGGCTGGAGACGCGACATCACTGGTCTTGAAGGTACCAATCACGCTTCTGCCGTAGTCTCCACCTACGCTCTGGAAACGGCTGCTATCCTGGCCATGACAATTCGCAGCCAAGAGACAAGCTATCAGTATTACCATTGCTGCCAACGCAGTCTTCATACTAAACCCCACCTCTATGGCATCAACCAGGAGCCATAAAAGGCTTTCGAGTGTCTAGCTGAAGATCGGCGGCAGATTGGATGTGGTAGTGGTTTGCTTTTGCGCCCCGGTTTGGCCGGAGACAGGCCCGTAACTGGCATACGTCGGCACTCCGGTTTCAGGATTAAAGTAGACGTAAACCGTCTTTCCTGATTTGGAGTCAGTGTACGTGTAGTAAGACTGGCCATTGACTGGATCCACATACGTTTGAACCGGCTCACCGGTTTGAGCATCTGTATAGGTATAGGTAGGTGATGCAGCGCCATATGGGTCAACAAAAGACTCATCCAGCCAGTTCTTGTTGACATTGAGCTTTTTCATTGTGTATGCAGGATCGCCTACAAGGTTGCCATTGACAACGAGAGTTCCCTTTGGAGAACTGCCCCAGCTCCACAGGCTGCCATTGCTGCCGGCTGCCGCAGCAGGCTCTGCATCGCTGGACTTGATGGTGCTTATCAGCTTTCTGCCGAAATCCCCGCCCACACTCTGGAAATGGCTGCTGTCCTGAGCATAGCAGCCAGCTGCCACCAGATATACTATCAGCGATAATACTGCCAATGCTGTCTTCATACTAACCCCGCACAGAAATGAAGGATGGAGGGAAATAAAAGCCTTTCGCAAGCGATTACAGCCTTGTCCAGGGCTCATTCTGGCTGTAGGACGTCTGGCCGGCAATTTTTCCCGCCAGGATATTGATTATATCTATGGGTGCAGAGCTGGCATATGCCTCCTTTCCGGTCATTGGGTCAATGTATTCGTAGACCAGATTGCCGGTTTTAAGATCAGGATATGTGGAATAGCTGAAGATGGGCTTCGAATTAGTGGGATTGAGGAAGATGTAGATCTTCTTGCCGGTCAAGGGATCGGAGTAAGTCTCCATGGGAAGGCCGGTGGTCGAATCGGTATAGGTCTCGCCCATCCAGTCGCTGGACAGATTCAAGAGAGGCCGGAGATAATATGGATCGGTTACCAGACTGCCGTTTACTATCTTGCTGCCAAGGGGCGCTTTTCCCCAGCTCCATAGGTCGTTGCCGCTCTCTTCACCCTTATTTTCATTATCATTGCTTCTCTGGTTATCCTCTGCCTGAGGAGAGGACTTGCCATTCTTTTCCTGATAATCCTTTATCCATTTCTGGGCAAATTCGCCGCTGACGCTCTGGTACTGTGGTGGGGTGCTCTGGCTGCTTGCCACCGTTAGCAAGAGACATAACGCTAATGAAATTGCCAATGAAGCAGCCATTATCATAGTGGCTGCGGATTTAATTGCCATGTCATTCCTCAAACCATTCCTCAAACCTTTCTTCGTAGCTTTCCTCATGCCGTTCCTCGTGCCTATCCTCATTCAATCTTTCTGGCGGCAACTTCGATAGCCCGGATGACACTGTCTCTGGGAATTATGGTGGCGACGGGAATGGAGAGCAGTCTCTCTACCGTCGGGCTGACGATTGGGGCACAGACCAGAGCCGAAGCTCCATCTCTCTCCGCCCTGATGGCGGCGATGATGGCCTCCTCGATGGTGGTGGCCGAGTACTCCCGCAGGGTAAGCATTTTGTCGCCGATCTTCATCTTCTTCTCGCTGATTTTGTCCAGGACCGGCCGGGCGGCGATTATGGCGATGAAGTTGCCTTCCGAGCCTTCAAGCTGGCGAATCGTCCTGACAATCTGGCGCAGTGTTGTGATGTTCGGGTCTCTGTGGCCGGATAGGATCTTGTAAAGAGTGCTCTGCGGAATTGCCGACAGCTTGGAAAACTCCCGGGCGGAAAGGCCCAGCTCCCTGAAGACCTCCCTCAGGGTCTCCCGCAGCCTCTCGTCCGACTGGAAGGCGGCTCTCATCACCCGTTCCACATTTGGCATAATGTTGGACAATGTGGACCAATTATTTCTACTTTTGGGCGGAAGGATTGCGCCTCCGGCAAAACATTAATATCCTGGACGGCCAGCATTTAGGCCAATAGTATCTCAGATATCCCGTATTTTCACAATTAGGACACTTTTTATCTCAAAATAGAAAATGTTATATTCTCCATTTGGAGAAGTTGCCTCTATGGGCGAATATCGGCTTCGATGTGTGAGCGACGGATCAGTGCAACCTGCTTATTCCTTGAGCTGCCCCCATGACAGCTCGCTTCTGCGCGCCGATTATCAGGCCAGGCAGATCCAACCGAAGGGCCTGCCAGGCATCTGGCGCTTTTTAGACTGGCTTCCTGTAGAGGGTACTATCGCCGAGGCGGAAGGAGCACCAGTGACATACAGGAGCCTTGGGCTGGCCAGGGAGCTTAGCCTGGAAAACCTTTACATCAGTTTCAATGGCTACTGGCCGGAGAGGGGGGCGAAGAATCCCACGTGCAGCTTCAAGGATCTGGAGGCTGCGCCCACCATGCAGAGGCTAAGGGAGCGAGGCGACAATCCCACGCTGGTAGTGGCTTCCGCCGGCAACACCTCCCGCGCCTTTG
>DAONES010000022.1:0-23203 GCA_035403205.1 Methanothrix sp.
CCTCGGTGGTCTTCTGCAGGTGCTCGGCATGAGTGTACATCTCAGTGAGCACAGCGCCAATTCTGTAATTCTGCACGCACAGCTTCTCAACCCACTTCTGGTCATAGGTGCCGGTCTGGTAAGATACGGGCATGTACTCGAACTCAGCTTCCTTGGTGAAGTTGATGTAATCCATCGGGCATGCCATGCCTGTTGGCCACTTGCAGGTTAAAACCCACGCGACGCGTTGATTGATGACAGGCACCTTGCCTATTGGCGAGTAATCTCTCTCCAGCTGTCTCTCGGCCTCAAGCTCGGTCCTCTCGGTAATGACGTTGCCTGATCCGGACTCCTTCTCAACAAGCTTCTGTCCGTTGAAGCCCGTCTGAGTGGAGATGATCATCTCAACATTCTTGTAGCCTACACCCTTGACGGATGCCTTTTCATACATGTAGTTCGCTGCACCAGCCATGCCTATCAAAGCAATGGCCAGTACGGCTAGAGTTAGTAACCTCTTCAATCGATTCCCTCCTATACAGCGTATATAATGGATGAATAAGAGAAAAACCTTTTCGTCATATAACAAAATCCTTTTATCTTTTCTCGGCATTTCACAGCGGCATGTTTAAGATCGGTTTTGTAAAGCTCGGAAACATAGCCACATCAACGGCCATTGATCTTTCGCTGGACGAAATTGCAGAAAGAACTGACATAGAATTCAAGATCATCAGCTTCGGCCCAAAGATGACCAAGAAAGAGGGCGAAGCGGCAGCCGAATTGCTGGCCTGGCAGCCACAATTGGTGGTCATCAGCAGCCCCAACGCCGCGACCGCAGGGCCAACAACGGCACGCGAGCTGTTCAGAGGCGTTCCCACCATTGTCATCTCCGACGGCCCCTCCAAGAAGGAGGCACGCGATGCTTTGGCAGCCGAAGGTTTCGGCTACATCATCCTGCCCATGGACCCGCTCATCGGTGCCAAACGCGAGTTCCTCGATCCGGCTGAGATGGCCCTTTTCAACTCCGATGCACTGAAGGTCCTCGCCGCCTGCGGAGCAATCCGGCTGGTCTCTCTAGAGCTGGATCTTGCCATGGCCAGCATAGCTGCCGGACAGGCAAAGCTTCCGACAATCCTGGCCACTCCGGAAAAGTGCGCTGAACGGATGCACTTTGGCAATCCATATGCCAGGGCCAAAGCTGTTGGGGCTCTCTACATGGCGCAGACCGTGGCGGGCATCGATGCCACAGCCTGCTTCCGCCTCAAAGAGCTGGAGGCGATAGCTCTCGCCGCAGCCGCAGGCCACGAGGTCATGAGGGCCGCTGGCCGCCTGGCCGACGAATCCCGAGAACTTGAGAAGGCCAACGACAGCGTATCCCGACTGCCCCACGCCCGCACCGGAGAGATTATGACCAAGACCGGACTGCTGGAAAAGCCAGGGAAGATCTGAATACTTTCGCCCCGCGCGGCTTGAAGCTTTATAGAAGGCCGGTGCAATTGGTATCTGTGGCAAGGAAGGCTACACCGGCCCTACACGTTTCTGGGCGAAGGCGAGTGGCCTTCCCATTCACCCCATTAGCATAATTACAATTTTGCGTGCATTCAAAATCATCGAAATTGCATATTGTTCCGCCAATGGAAAGATCTATACCTGCCCGCAGCGATATCTCATCTTGAATGGCTCTGCTGGAGATCAAGGGAGTATCCAAGCAATTTTTTGCTGACGGAAAAGAGATGACAGCCCTCCAGGATATCAACCTGGATATAGGGGAAAATGAGTTCGTCTGCTTCATCGGCCCGTCGGGCTGCGGCAAGACCACACTGCTGCGTATAATGGCGGGCCTTGAAGAAGCAACAGAAGGCACGGTGACTCTTGATGGCGACCTAATAACAGGCCCGGGTCCGGAGAGAGGCATGGTCTTCCAGGAGTACTCGTTATTTCCCTGGAGAACGGTCATCGATAACATTGTCTTCGGCCTGGAACTAAAAGGCGTACCTGCCGGAGAACGGCTGGCTCAGGGCAGGCAGTACCTTAAGATGGTGGGCCTGGAGCGGTTTGAAACGCGCTATCCTCACGAGCTGTCCGGTGGAATGAAGCAAAGGGTGGCCATCGCTCGTGCCCTCGTCAACCGCCCCAGAGCTCTGCTCATGGATGAGCCATTTGGAGCCCTGGACGCCCAGACGCGCAACCTCATGCAGTCCGAACTTCTGCGCATCTGGCAGGAGGAGAAAAAGACCGTGGTCTTTGTGACCCACAGCGTTGATGAGGCCATTTACCTCGCGGACCGGATAGTGATCATGTCCGCCCGACCGGGAAGAATCAAGGACATCATTGAGATTCCGCTCTCCCGCCCCCGCAGCAGAACCAGCTCGGCAGTCAATGTCATAAGGGATCGCATTCTCTCTGATCTGCGCTCTGAGATTGTGACCTGTTAGATATGATTTTATATCGCTATAGATCAAATACATCCAATCCTGTTTTTTCCTGGTGAGAGAGAAATGGTCGGATCTAGGTGGATGGAACTCCCGCGCATCGTAGCGATAGGCAGTGGCGTGATACGGGAGTTGCCCGATATCTGCCTGCAGCTGCATCTTCCTGGACCGGCCCTCATCATCACCGGGCCGCGTACCCATGATGTGATAGGAAAAACAATATCAGATCTATTGGAGGAGCGCGACTATGAGTTTCAGACCATCGTTTGCAGCGCCTCAAAGCTAGAAGAGGTAGATCGCGTAAAGATCCTGGCGCATGAGACCAAAGCAGGCTTTTTGATCGGCGCAGGAGGCGGCAGATCTATCGACATCGCAAAGCTCGCTTCGCTGGAGGTCTGTGCGCCTTTCCTCTCTGTTCCCACGGCAGCTTCGCACGACGGCATCTGCTCTTCTCAAGCATCTTTGACGGTCAACGGAGAAACGGCATCCATCAAGGCACAATCTCCTCTGGCAATTGTAGCCGACTGCAAGATAATATCTAAGGCACCAGCGAAGCTCCTCTCAGCAGGATGCGGCGATATAATATCTAATTATACTGCCATTTTGGATTGGCAGCTGGCTCACCGCCTGAGGAATGAGGAGTACAGTGAATATGCGTCCGCTCTCTCCGGCATGACGGCGCGCATGATAGTTGAAATGGCAGGAGATATTCGGCCGGGGCTTGAGGAATCCGCTCGCATAGTAATAAAGGCCCTGATATCCAGCGGAGTGGCAATGAGCATAGCCGGATCATCGCGCCCAGCAAGCGGCTCAGAGCATAAATTCGCCCATGCCATGAATAAGATTGCACCGGGAAGAGCTCTGCATGGAGAGCTCTGCGGTCTGGGCACCATTATGATGATGTATCTGCATGGCGGGGACTGGAAGATGATAAAGGAAGCGCTGGCATTGGTCGGTGCTCCTACCACCGCGGCGGAGGCGAATTTGGATTCAGATAACGTGATCTCTGCCCTGATAAATGCCCGCGAGATTCGACCGGAACGCTATACCATCCTGGATTCGGGCCTTAACGAAATGGCCGCAACAAGAGCCGCGGAAGCGACCGGGATAATCTGAGTTAATAATAATCAAGATAATGGAGAGCAAACTATGTCCGAAGCATCTACACAAATTACATTGATCGGAACAAAACTGGCCAGCATTGGCCTGGAGTTCACCTTCGTTGGACCCACACCGGAATGCGAGACCTGCAAGCTCAGGAACACCTGCATCAATCTGGAGCCGAACAGGCGCTACAGGATACTGGGGACCAGGGGAGATTTGATTCACGATTGTCCCATCCATGAGGCGGGAGTGCGAGCGGTTGAGGTGGCTGAGAGTCCCATAATCGCCGCCTTTGACGCCAGAAAGGCATTTCCGGGCTCGAAGATCGTATTTGAAGCCATGAAGTGCGATGACTCCGAATGCAGCATGTATGATATGTGCCATCCATCTGGGCTCAAAGATGGCGAAAGATGCACCATTGTGGATATAGTGGGCGAGGCACCAGAGGAATGTCCCCTGGGAAATGTCCTGAAGCTGGTGGAGTTTCGCCGCTAAACAAAGAAAAGATGAAGACCATCACCTACTCTAAAAACATTTTTATCCCGGTGACGGACCTCTGCCGGAACCGCTGCGGATATTGCTCTTTTCGAAAGGATCTCCAAGATGCCCACTTGATCTCCAGAGCTCTAGCGGCGCGACTATTGGAGCAGGGCGCTCTTCATGGGTGCAGCGAGGCGCTCTTCACCATGGGCGAAGCCCCCTGGACCGTCCCGGGATTTGAAAATTTGCAAAAAAAGGCGGGCATCGAAGATCTGGTGGACTACATCATACAGCTGTGCGAGATGGCCATTGAGTTTGGTCTCTTGCCGCACAGCAATCCCGGCCTGCTGGATCGAGAAGATCTCTTGCGCTTAAAACCCTATAATGCCTCTATGGGACTGATGCTGGAGACGACCGCCCTGGTGCCGTCCCATGAAAAGTCGCCGGGAAAGAGGCCGGACAGGAGGATTCAGTATATGGCCCTGGCAGGGGAGAATCACATTCCCTTCACCACCGGCATACTGGTCGGCATCGGGGAGAGCATGCAGGACCGGATGGAATCGATCGGAGAAATCGCCCAGCTCCATAGGGATTTCGGCCATATTCAGGAGGTGATCATTCAGCCTCTGGACCCGAAGCAGGGGACGGCTCTCGGGGATGCGCCCCGACCGGATGTGACTGAACTGTGCAAAACGGTGGAGATGGCGCGCAGGATTCTTCCTGCCGAGGTGGCAATTCAAGTCCCGCCCAACCTGGTGGACCCGCGCCCGATGCTAGCTGTGGGAGCAAATGATCTGGGAGGAATCAGCTCCGTGACGGTCGACGGCATAAACCCGGATTGTCCCTGGCCGGATGAAGAGGAGATGCGCCGCAGCCTCCCAAATTATTGCCTGAGAGAGAGGCTGCCAGTCTATCCTCGCTTCATTGCCGAAGGCTGGCATGGCAAAAAAACCCGATCTCTGGTGGATTTCCTGGCCGGGGAGGACGGACTTCGGGCGAAAAAGTATATCTTCTAAGGCGAGGGGACAATACTCCTGTGAAGAAGAATTGGCTTGAGATTGGATTGAGTACCGGTCTGGTATTTCTGATGATCCTACTCATTTTGGGGACGGAAATAGCCCTTCCCGCCGAGATGAGATCATCGAGCATTGCGTTGATCGTCCTGCTCTTCATGGTGGCCATGGGCCTGGTGGGATTGAAACTCGTGGATATGTAATGCCGTTAAATATAAATATAATAATACACATTTCCTTAGCGGGGTTTTTGGATGGCTGGATTCCTAGAGAAGCTCAAGCTCATTGGAAAGTCAAAAGAGCAGGATTACTCAGAGGTCGATCTCGGTCAGTTCGAGGAAAGCAGCGGCTCTCCTGAGATCATTTTAAAGGTAGCTGAGCTGGGACGGGTTGAGGTTCTTCCCGAGATCAAACAGGAGATTTACACCGGAAATATCATCCTGGTGGATATCGCAGGTCTGAAGAGGGATAAGGCAGCTTTAGATCGAGCTATCGGAGAACTTAAAAAGGCAATTGAGGATGTCTCAGGAGATATAGCTGGAGTTGGTGATGACCTGATAATTTTAGTGCCTAACGGCATAAAGATCGACCGCGAGATGGTGGTCGGGAGCAAAGATTGAATCTTACAACCAGCGCGAGATGTCCCATCTGCTCAGAAGAGATGCAATTCAGTTGGGAGACTTTGAACATACCCCACTTTGGAGAAGCCCTGGTGATTGCCGGAGTCTGCAGTTGCGGCTTTCGACACAACGATACCATTCTCTTGACGCAAAAGGAACCGGTGCGCTTCACCATGCCGGTGGCGAGCATCGAGGATCTGGATGCAAGGGTGATCCGTTCATCCAGCGGCACTCTGCGAATACCGGAGCTTGGCGTGGACATCGAGCCGGGATTTTCATCGGATTCCTACGTAACCAATGTCGAGGGGGTCCTGGAACGAATCGAGAGCGTGGTGAGCTTTGCCACCCGTTCGGCACGGGAGGCGGAGAATTCCGAGAGCGTGCGGAAAGGAGAAGAGATCCTGGAAAAGATCGTTCTCGCCAGAGAGGGGCGGTTTCCTCTAACCCTCATCCTCGAAGATCCCCTGGGAAACAGCGCTATTGACTGCGAAAAGGCCGTCAAATCCGCCATCTCGGATGAAGATGTCTCCCGCCTCAAGACGGGCATGATCATAGTGGACGTCTGAAATGCTGGTATTGAGCGGAGGCACGGGTACACCCAAGCTTCTCATGGGCCTGAAAGAACTTTTGAGGCCTGAGGAGCTGTCCGTCGTAGTCAATACAGCAGAAGACCTGTGGATCTCCGGAAACTACATCTCGCCTGACATCGATTCCGTGATTTACACCCTTGCAGACATAATCGATGAGAAGAAGATGTGGGGCATAAAGGGAGACAAGACTCTAACTCATGATTCTCTGATTATGATGGGCATAAATGAGAAGCTGCTGGTAGGAGACAGAGATCGAGCGGTCCACATATTTCGTTCCGAGCTGCTTCGCCGAGGGGTTAAGCTCAGTCATGCCACCCAGGCACTGGCCGAATCCCTGGGTGTTGCGCAGCGGGTCGTTCCAATGACCGATGATATTATCTCAACAGTGGTTTCCACTCCGGAAGGGGTTATGCACTTTCAGGAATTCTGGGTAGGCCGCCGCGGTCTGCCCGAGGTTCGGGCGGTCTTTTTTGCTGGCATGGACGCCGCTCTTCCCAGCCAGTCTTTTCTGGATCTCTTGGAGAAGGAGGACACAATTCTCATCGGCCCCAGCAATCCCGTGACCAGCATCGGCCCAATTCTGGCATTGCAGGGCGTGCGCGAACGTCTTCAGGACAAGAAAGTTGTGGCCGTGAGTCCGTTCATCGGAGACAGGCCGGTGAGCGGTCCGGCTGCCAAATTCATGACAGCGATGAACGTTCCGGCCAGCGATGAAGGGGTGCGAACGATGCTCGGCAAGGTGGACCTATTCATAGTGGATAAAAAGAGCAGCTACCAGGGAGAGTGTCAGCGCATGAGAACCCTCATGAGAACGAAGAAAGAGAGCGGCAAGGTGGCTAAAAAGCTGCTTGAACTGATAGCGAACTAGTTAAGAGACGCGGAAATCGAGATATATGCCTCAACTGAAATGATGCAGTTGATGATGATAATTTTGAATAGAACTCAAGTTCCATCTTGGCTGCGGCCCGTCCCTGCGGGCCGCATAGCCAAAATACCGCACGAAAATCCCGCTCGCCCTTAAGGCCCTCAAGCGGTTTCGGTGATCTTCAGGCTGTCCAGAAGGCTTCTCGCAATGGCATCATCCCATTCCGAGATCCAGGGGCCGACCACTCGAACCATCGTCTTGCCAACGTAGACCGGGCCGCATTCGCATTTCTCGCTGTCCAGCCAGTAGACATACTCGAAGCTGGTCTCGTTCTCGATCTTCTTCAGGTTCTCATCGTAAATGGGCAGACCAAAGCCGATTACTCCATCCTTTCCGTCGATGGTGCCAATCTCCACAGATGCTTCAGGGTCATCTGTGAGTTTGCCAGTCAGCACTTCTTTCAGGGAATTGAGTGTGGCATCTTCCGCCTCATCGGCCTTCGATATGTAGATTCCCACGGTGCTCTTGCCGGCAAAGTCGATCATCACCGTGTAGCTTGTGCTCGCATTGGTCTCGGCCGGGCCGAGGGCTTCCACGGTATGATTTTCCGTGGTATTGAGATCAAATGATACCTCGAATGGTCCTGCGGATATCTTCTCTGTGGCGGCAGAAGCTGCAGATGCTGCCGCCAGGAAGAATATTATTCCTAAAACTACGGTTATCTTCATGACTATACCTCATATTTAGTCCAGTTTGATTTATCACCTTATAATTCTTTGGTTCTTGATTTATGCATTGACTATCGCAACGTGCTGAAGAACGACAAACGAAGGCAAGATAATTTCAATAAGATTGGAATTAATACACAAAACTATATACCTTAGATCATCGAATACAATATTGATCTAATAAAACATTCGACTGTTAATAATCTCATCACATAAGCCAATCTGGGAATCACGGCAGTTGGACAACGATGGCTAAAAAACTGACTGAAAAGCAGAAAATATCTAAATTCGACAACCTCCAATCGCATAAAGAGAGGCTTACCATCACGTCAATGAAGGCGCCGCTGGGAGAATCAGTGTCACCACGGGCGGACTCTGGCCCTATTCAGGAGGCACAACCTGATAATGGCTTTGCCATCGTAGGCATCGGTGCCTCCGCCGGTGGGCTGGCTGCATTTGAAGCCTTCTTTTCCGGCATGCATGCAGATATAAATCCCGGCATGGCCTTTGTCCTGGTGCAGCATCTGGCTCCGGATCATGAGAGCATCCTCGCCGACCTGATCCGGCGCTACACTCGCATGCAGGTCTTCGAGGTCGAGGACGGTATGGTGGTTCAGCCAAACTGCGCCTACATCATCCCGCCAAACCGCGACATGGCCTTCTTTAACGGCACCCTACAACTGATGGAACCGGCTGCGCCGCGCGGCCAGCGCCTGCCCATTGACTTCTTCTTCCGATCCCTGTCCCAGGACCAGCACGAACGGGCCATTGGCATTGTGCTTTCGGGCACAGGTAGCGATGGAACCCAGGGTGTCCGAGCAATTAAAGGTGAAGGGGGCATGATCATAGCCCAAAAACCTGAATCCACCGAGTACGACGGCATGCCGCGAAGCGCCATCGCCACAGGCCTGGTGGACTATGTGCTGCATCCGTCCGATATGCCCGCTCAGCTCATGGCCTATGCGGCCCACATCTTTGGCAAGATTCAGAAATCTCCATCCTCCCTGAAACCCAAGGCTGAGAACGCATTTAGGAAGATCTTCATCCTGCTGCGCGCCCAGACTGGCCACGACTTTTCTCAGTACAAGCCGAGCACTATCAACCGCCGCATCGAAAGGCGCATGGCCGTTCAACAGATCAAGACAATGGAAGAATACGTCAAATATCTCCAGCAGATGCCGGCAGAAGTGGAAGCCCTCTTTCGCGACCTTTTAATAGGAGTGACCAGTTTCTTCCGTGATCCGGAGGCCTTCAAGGCGCTCGATGAGTTGATTATCCCCAGGCTTTTTGCCGGAAAACCGGCCGGCTCCTTGATTCGCGTCTGGTCGGCGGGCTGCTCCACTGGAGAGGAAGGTTATTCCCTGGCCATCCTGCTTGCCGAACGAGCTGAGGCCATGAAAATGAGTTTAAATGTGCAAATCTTTGCCACGGATATCGACCGCCAGGCCATCGCCACAGCTCGCACTGGCCTCTATCCGGCCAGCATCGCCGCTGACATCTCAGCAGAGAGATTAGATCGCTTTTTTACGTTTGAACCTGAGATTGGAGCCTACCGCATCCGCAAAGGCATACGCGACATGCTAATCTTTTCCGAGCAGGACGTGATCAGAGACCCGCCCTTCTCCAAGATTGACCTGATCAGTTGCAGGAACCTCCTGATCTATATGGGTGGGGAGCTGCAAAAAAAGCTTATTCCTCTCTTCCATTACTCATTGAATCCAGGCGGCTTTCTCTTCCTGGGGACCTCGGAGACCGTAGGGGAGTTTGGCGATCTTTTTGCAGCGCTGGACCGCAAGTTGAAGCTGTATCAGCGAACTGAAGACATTCAAGGCACAAAGGGCGCGACCCTGGGACGGTTCGTGCCGCTCCTGACGGCGATAGATACGGAAATGTCTCATTGCGCCCCAAAGAAGGCAGATGAAGGAAAGCTATCCCTGCGAGATTTAACCGAAAAGACGCTGCTAGATCAAATTGCCCCGGCAGCCGCACTTGTTAAAAGCCAGGGCGATATCCTCTATCTGTATGGCCGCACCGGCCTCTTTCTGGAGCCTACACCGGGCGTGGCCGGAATCAACAACATCCTCAGAATGGCTCGTGAAGGGCTACAAAAAGAGCTGGCCATAGCCCTGCACAAAGCCACTGGGACAAAAGAGATCGTTTACCATCCAGGCCTGCGAGTCAAGACCAATGGTGGCTTTTCTACAGTCAACCTCACCATCCGCCCGGTAGGGTCAGGGTCTTTTGCAGTGCATGATGGGCCTTTGTACCTGGTTATCCTGGAAGAAGATATGGGCATAAAGGCAGAACAGGCGCTTGCTGCCCAACTGCCGTCAGGCGAAGATGGTCGCAGCTCAATTACAGACTCCGACCCAAAGATAGCGAAACTCAAACAGGAATTGCGCGCCAAGGAAGAGTATCTCCAGACCACAAACGAGGAGCTTGAGACCACTAATGAAGAGCTCAAATCCACCAATGAGGAGATGCAGTCGGTAAATGAGGAGCTGCAATCCACTAACGAGGAGCTGGAAACCTCCAAAGAGGAACTGCAGTCTGTCAATGAAGAACTGGCCACGCTGAACGCCGAACTGCAAACAAAGGTGGCAGATCTGTCGCAGGTGAATAACGATATGAATAACCTGCTGGCCGGCACAGAAATAGGCACAATCTTTGTGGACCATCAGCTGCGCATCATGCGCTTCACACCTGCTGCCACCCGTACATTGAACCTGATCAATAGCGATGTGGGACGGCCCCTGGGTCACATAGTTACCAATCTGACGAAAGATAGCCAACTGGTACAAAATGCAAAAGCTGTTCTGGACACTCTGGTTCCCAAAGAGATCGACGTGCAGACTCAGGATGGCGGGTGGTACTCGATGCGTATTCTGCCGTATCGCACTCTGGAAAACGTGGTCGAGGGTGTGGTGATCGCCTTTGTCGACATCACCGAGGTGAAGAAGACCGAAGATGCGCTGCGGGAAACAGAGAAACTGTTCAAATGCCTGTTTGAAAACGCCCTGAACGCCGTGACTATCAACGAGATCGTCCTGGATGCTCAGGGAAAACCAGTTGACTACATAATTCTCCAAGCCAATCCTGCCTTCGAAAAGCACACAGGCTTGCTTGTAGCGAACGTCCTGGGCAAACGGATAACGCAGATTTATCCCGGCACGGATAAAACCGATATCATACAGATTTATGGAAAGGTTGCACTCACCGGAGAACCGGCATCATTTAAAAGATTTTTTGAAAATGTTCGGCGCTGCTACAGCATCAATGCCTACCAGATAGGAAAGGGCCGATTTGCAGTTGTTTTTGAAAAAATGGAGTCAAACAATAATGAACGACCCGAATAAGCGATCAGAAGACGCCTGCCATCCGATCCGTTCTGGAGAATTTCTGCGCGAGCACGCCGAAGAGATCGTCCGGGAAAAGGAAACATCGTCACAAAGAGACCTTGATAGCCTGACGCCAGATGAAGCAAGGCAGATGCTTCATGAACTTCGCGTTCATCAGATCGAGCTGCAGATGCAAAACGAGGAGCTGCGCCGTTCGGAGGAAGAACTGGACAGGGTGCGAGAGCGCTATTTCGACCTGTACAACCTGGCTCCGGTGGGCTATTGCACCATAAGTGAAAATGGTCTGATCCAAGAGGCAAACCTGACCGCAGCCACCTTGCTTGGTGTGTCCCGAAGCGACCTGGTCAAGCAGCCTCTTTCCAGGTTCATCCACAGGAATGATCAGGACATCTACTTTAGTCACAGCAGACGTCTTTTTAAGACCGGCGCGCCACAGGTGTGCGAGCTGCGATTGGAAAAAAGGGATGCATCACTATTCTGGGCGCGGCTGGAAGCGACATCCTGGCAGGATGCGAACGGTGAACAGATATGTCGCGTCGCAGTTAGTGATATCAACGAGCACAAGTTGGCAGAAAAAGAGGTACAAGCCGTCAAAACGCAGATGGAATTTATCCTCGGTGCGACCAAAACCGGGCTGGATATAATCGATGCAAATTTCAATATCCGCTACATCGACCCTGGGTGGAAAAGGGTCTACGGTGATTATGCCGGCCTCAAGTGCTACCAGTATTTCATGGATCGCAATACTCCTTGCCCAGACTGTGGTGTGGCAAAAGCGCTCCGGACCAGGTCCACCATTGTCACTGAAGATGTGCTGCCTAAGGAAAATTCCCGTCCTATTCAGGTTACGACTATTCCATTCCAAAATGATGCCGGTGAGTGGCTTGCGGCCGAGGTCAATGTGGATATCACCGAACGTAAGCGCGCAGTAGAGGAGCTGCGACTGGCCAATAGGAATCTGGAGATTGCCATTGAACAGTCCAAAGAATCGGCCAGAAAGGCCGAGAAAGCCAGTGCTGCAAAAGGCGAATTCCTGGCCAATATGAGCCATGAGATTCGTACTCCCTTGAACGGCGTCATAAGCATGACCGGAATTCTGCTGGACATGGATCTAAATGAGGAGCAGCATGAATATGCGGAAATTGCCCATATCTGCGGCGAGATGCTTCTATCACTCATAAACGACATATTGGACTTCTCCAAGATTGAAGCCCGCAAACTCGATCTAGAAAAGCTGAACTTCGATCTGCGCACTGTTCTGAAAGATACTGTAGACATATTGACCCTGGATGCGAATGAGAAGGGGCTGGAAATGGTCTGTCGAGTTGAGGAAAACGTTCCATCTCGGCTGAGGGGCGATCCTGGAAGACTGCGTCAGATTCTTATCAACCTGGGCAGCAATGCAGTAAAATTTACAGATAATGGAAAGATAGTTGTCCATGCAAGCCTGGAGAGCGAAGACGAACGAACTGCCACAATTCGCTTCTCTGTCAGAGACACGGGCATCGGCATCCCGGCAAATTTGCAGAGTGCTCTCTTCTCACCTTTCACTCAGGTGGACGGTTCAACAACACGCAAATACGGCGGAACTGGTCTCGGGCTTGCCATATCCCGACAGCTCGCCGAGCTGATGGGAGGAAAGATCAGCCTGGAAAGCGAGGACGGCAAAGGTTCTGTCTTCCGGTTCACAGCGGTGTTTGACAAGCATCCGACCAAGTTTGAACTGGAATATGAAGGATTCACCGAAATTGGGGGTGAAGGCGAGAATGAAACCCCTCCCACCAAGCCTGGTATTATAAAGAACGACACGCATAAGATACCCATCCTGATTGTGGAAGATAATCCCGTAAATCAGAGAGTGGCCCAGGTCATGCTAAGAAAGATGGGCCTAGACTCGGATATTGTGGCTAATGGTCTTGAAGCTGTTAATGCGCTCCAAACGATTCCCTACGACCTGGTTCTGATGGACTGCCAAATGCCAGTGATGGACGGTTTCAAAGCCACTCGTGTCATCCGTCAGCAAGGATCGAAGGCGAAAAACCCGCTCATTCCCATCATTGCCATGACTGCCTCCGCTATGCAGGGTGATAGAGATAAGTGCATTGAGGCAGGCATGAACGATTTTATTGCCAAACCTGTCCTGAAAAGAGAACTGGCGAAAGTGATCGCCAAGTGGCTGTCAATAACAGTTGTCTGATCGATAAGATAATCTCCTGGCAGTTTTAATATAGATATTATTACTGGAAAGAAGGCCCGCAATTGAAAGGCAAAGACGATCGATCTGCAGACGGCAAACCTTCGAAAGGCTTTGGAAATCATCTGCGTGAGCGAGCCGAAGAGACCTTCCGGAAAAAGCGATCCCTTCGCCAGAAGGCCAGGAGCCCTTCTCGTTCCATGAAATCCGACCGATGCGCGTCAGACCAAGATGGTGATTATGACGAGAAAAATCGCATCGAACTTACCATTGCCAGATATGGACGTGATGATCCAATTCTGATTCGACGTTTCCAGTCTGCTCCGGAGAGATGAGGTACGTGAAAAGGAATGTTACCAAAGTTCTTCTAATTGAAGATAATGAGATCGATGCAAAGCTCATCAAAGCGTATTTAAAAGATGCACCCTGCCGCGAAGAGAATGAAGCATCTCCCATAGCGTTTGATTTGACGGTAAAGAACAGTCTCTCATCTGGGCAGGAATTCCTCAGCACAAGTGATGTGGATGCCGTGCTACTGGACCTGAATCTGCCCGATAGCTTCGGGCTGGATACGTTTTTTAATATTTATAAAAATAAACCAAAAATACCTATTTTAATCCTGACCGGACTATCCGACAGGGAATTGGCGGTAAGAGCGGTCAGGGAAGGAGCAGGAGACTTCCTGGTGAAAGGAGAGGTCGACGACCGACTGCTTCGCCGTTCCATCAGCTATGCCATCGAGCGCAAAAAATCAGAGGAGGCCCTTCTCTCTGCCCAGAACAATCTGGAGAAGAAGATCAACGAAAGGACAATGGAGCTGAAGGAGAGGTATGATGAGATCGAACAGCTGCTTTGTGCCATCTCTCACGACCTCATTCTGCCCCTGGTTACAATCAAGGGATTTTTAGGCTATCTCAAGAAAGATATCGCTTCCGGCGGCAGGCAGAGAATTGAGATCGATCTCGGTCTGATCGGTGACGCTGTTGAGAGAATGGAAGGCCTTTTGATCAGGGCCCTGGATGTATCGAGCATCGGCAAGCTATCCGGAAGGAGAGAGAAGGTGTCCTACGGTGAGATTGTTGAGGAGGCCTTGAGTCTGATGACTGACAAGATCAATGCCAATAAGGTCAGCATTGCCATTGCCAGCGACCTTCCCATGGTGAATGTGGATCGAGCCAGGATTGTGGATGTCCTGGTGAGTCTGATTGAGAATTGCATCCGGCATAAAAGCAATGCCAGGCAGCTCAAGATCGAGATCGGTTACCTGGAAAAAGAAGAGGAGATAGTCTTCTTTGTCAGGGATAACGGCACAGGCATAGATCCTAAATCTCAGAAAGACATATTCAGCTTATTTTACAGAGATGGCGAAGCGGAGAATTCCCACGCGAGACTTGCTCTCTCTCGCAGGATTATCGAGGTTCATGGCGGCAGAATGTGGATCGATTCGACTTTGAGAGAATCTTGCGCCGTGTATTTCACGCTTCCCGAGAGCCTCTCTCAGTAGATAAAGCCAATCAAATCCCTTTTTATCCCTGCAGAGACTACCAATTATCCGGAGAATTGCAAGGATGAATAGCAAGGTCTATTTTGCCGGGGTCAGGGCGAGAAGCATAAAAGACAACAAGCAAAACAGGATAATGAGCCTCTTCGATGCGGCTGGCTTTGATGAGGTTGTGCAGAAAGGAGACATCACCGCCATAAAGATTCATTTCGGAGAGAGAGGAAACGACACATATGTGAATCCGATCCTGGTCCGGCCCATCGCAGAGCGGGTTCGGTCCCGAGGAGGCAGGCCGTTTCTTACCGATACGAACACGCTCTACGGAGGCGGGCGATCCAATAGCGTAGATCATCTGCAAACTGCTGCCGAGCACGGGTTCACTCCGTCTGTGGCCGGGGCTCCGGTCATCATTGCCGACGGCCTGCGAGGGGACAATTTCCGGGAGGTGGCAATCGATGGAAAGCATTTCCGACATGCCAAGATCGCCGGTGAGATCGCCTCTTCCGACAGCATGATAGTAGTATCCCACTTTAAAGCCCACCTGCCTGCGGGCTTTGGCGGCGCAATCAAGAACCTGGGGATGGGATGCGCTCCACCCCTCGGCAAAGCGGAGCAGCACAGCACCAGGCCCATATTCAACGCCGATCTGTGCATCGGATGCCGCTCCTGCATGGACGGCTGCCCGCAGGGGGCGATCGCAGTTGAGAAGAAGATCTCGGCGATCAGCTACGATCGGTGCACAGGCTGCGGCAAATGCCTGCGGGTCTGCCCGACTCATGCTCTTGATTTCGACTGGTTTGTGGAGGTCCCGCCATTTATGGAGAGGATGACCGAGTATGGCAGAGGAGCAATCCTGGGAAAGGAGAACCGGGTGGGCTTCTTTAACTTCCTTCTCAATATCACCCCGGACTGTGACTGTGTGCCCTGGAGCGATGCTCCCATTGTGCCGGACATCGGCATCCTGGCCTCGCGCGATCCGGTGGCCATAGATCAGGCGAGCTACGATCTGGTCAACCATCAGATGGGCATCACAAACTCGCTCCTGGAGAGAAATCATGATCCAGGAAAGGACAAATTCCTGGGCGTCTGGGAGAGCACGCTTGGAAACATCCAGATCGACTACGGGGAGAAGATTGGCCTAGGAAATAAAGGCTACGATTTAATTGAAATTTGAAAAAGGAGGAAAAAATGAAGGTAGTGGCATTCAACGGCAGCCCCCGCAGGGATGGCAATACTGCAACCCTATTGGGCGTTGTCCTCAAAGAGCTCTATGAACAGGGCATAGAGACGGAGCTGGTGCACCTGAAAGGTCCCATCTCCGGCTGCATCGCCTGCAACAAATGCTTTGAGAAGCAGAACGGCAGATGCACACGGGATAAGGATATAGCAAATCTGTGCATCCAGAAAATGACGGAAGCAGACGGAATCATTCTGGGCTCGCCCACCTACTTTGCCGATCTCACGCCCGAGCTTAAGGCGCTCATCGACCGGTCAGGGTTTGTGGCCAAGGCCAACGGGGATCTCTTTAAGCGCAAGGTGGGAGCGGCGGTGGTGGCAGTGCGCCGGGCCGGTGCCATTCACGTCTTCGACTCCATTAACCACTTCTTCCTCATCAGCCAGATGATCATCGCCGGATCGAGTTACTGGAATATCGGCCTGGGCCTCGCAGAAAAGGATGTGGAAAGGGATGAAGAGGCTGTCCAGACCATGAAGGTCCTGGGGCAGAACATGGGCTGGCTCTTAAAAAAGATCAGAGACTAATGGTGCTGATGAGCCTGGTGTATCAGAGCATAGCGACAATCAATCTTGCGCTGCAACTGGTTCTCGTTGCCGCCCTTGGATTTGCGGTCTTCCTGGCCAAAAGGAGAAGCTTCCAGAGGCATTGCTTCGTCCTCCGATTGGCGGTGGTTACCCAGATTGTCTCCGTTATGGCAATGATGTCCCCGGCCATGGTCGGGATCCTCGAGCCGAGCAGACCCAATGGTCTTTTTCAAGCGGAGGTATTGCTCCACCACATCCTGGGCCTGGCTGTGATAATGCTCTGGATCTACATTAGCCTGGTCTTTCTGGGAAGATTGAAGGCCCGAATTGCTTTCAGAAAGGCAATGCAGGCGACGGCTGGAATATGGGTGGTCTCCTTTATCCTGGGGCTACATATCTACCTGAGGCTCTACTACTGAATTGCGGCATCTGCAGCATTACTCTACCCACTCATAGCCGGGATGCTTGATCCGGTTAAAATTGCGGATCAGCTCTGCAGCATCCTTCCGGCTGAACTCGGCCTGCATAATCTTGGTACAGACGAAGCGCAGGGCAGACTTCTGCGCCACCACCTCCGGGCAGTCGTCCGGCCTTGCTGCCAGGCCGTAGGATTCGAATAGATGCTCTCCCTCGCTCAGATGAGCACCTTTGCCCCATCTTCCGAACATCTCCGCTGCCTGATCCAAAAGACGCTGATCAAAAGCCTCAGGGAGCATAATGCCCTGCAGCTGCTGCAAGAATTCATCCCGATTCATGATAATCGCCCAGTTCAATGCATAATAATAGTGCTTTCCTGCCCGTTAAGCTTTGCCTTTTACACAAAAAAAATTGAGACCTCGGCGAGGTCTCTTTGTGCTGAATGCGATATCGAGAGCATTCCGCAGGCAGCTAGTACGGAATGGCCGTGGTATAAACAGTAGTGGCGGGAGGCACATTGATGATCTTGGCTACCCCTCTTGGAAAGTCCATGGTCTTCTCGTAGTTGTTCATGCCGTCAAAGATGCGAATGGTGTGCTTCATGCCGCCCACAACTGAGAATCTGAAGACCCCATCGACTGCATCCCCGCTAGTGCCTTCTTTGCCAACCATGACGCCGTCAACGTAGACATCGTAGCCTTTCATCGTCGTCTGAATCGTTACAGGAGTGTCACCTACTGCGGTTGTCTGCGGCGGATAGGATGTGCCGTATGTCTGGTAGGATGTGGATACAGTTGTTGTGGTCCGTCCCAGTCCGCCGGCAGGGATCTGTCCTGCATAGGGCTGATTGGACGCGGGCGGGTAGGAAGCAGACTGCATATTGGAAGATGGCGGCATTTGGCTTGCGGCCGATGCCGGGCTGGAAGCGGGGATCTGGCTTGCGGGTGGAGCCTGGCTGATCACATCAATGACGATAGTATTGCTGGGCTGGTTGTTCTGAACAAAGAGCAGGATGTGCCTGCCAACCTTATCTGCCAGGTAATTGAGGCTGTTGTAGCCCGCGAAGAAATTGACTCTCTTGCTGGTTACGTTCACGGTATCCGTCTGGGTGATCTCGTAGTAATCGGCCTGTCCTCCCGCGGGAGCAAAGGCGACAAACTGCAGGCCGGTTCCAACCGGGACTATGGCGTATGCCGTCCAATCCATGCCCTTCTGGATCCACAGCTCATTTCCCCTCGCCACAGAGACGGCTGACTGGTACTGGGTATAAGAAACCTCTTTGCCGCTGCCGAAATAGATATGGGTGGGCATCTTATGTGTGACATCGATTTTCACCGGGCTGAAGCCGACCACCGGCACGCTGGTGTTGATGTAGAACTCGGAGAGGAAGGATGAGGCACTGCTGGTGTTCTCAAACTCCGGGCCAAACCAGGGAACGCTCATCTCCGTATCTGCGCCGCCGATGCCAAACAGGCTGTTTACGTAGTCTTCGCTAAACGCTCCGGTCAATCCAATGGACTGCTGCATGGAAAAGCCCTGCGCACCTATTGCGCTTGCTGCTCCTGCAGAAAGGATCAGGGTCATAAGACATAAGCATAAGCAATTGAATCTCAATTATTACACCTCACTGGCCGCTATGTTGGCGATATGTTATTTAGCTTTAAGTATCCTCTGACCCTCACCTGAACATCATGGGAATCCCTGGCGATGCCAGAATTTCCCTGCAAAATAAGACAAAATAAGAGAAAAAAAAGAAAAATTGATCTAAGAATCCTAGACCCTGAGCCGGGCTTGCCCCAATCCTCAGTATGTGGCCTCAATGCTCCATTTATTCAGCTTGCCTGTGTCTCTGCTCGCCAGATCTCTTATCTTGAGCGTCCATTTTCCCTTGATGGATTGGCCGAGAAGGGGCACCAAAGATGCAGTTGATTTGGAGTCATAATTTTTCACAAGACCCTTCTTGCCGATGCCGGTGCGGTTATGCAGAATGGCTCTCTTGCCGCCGGGAGAGGTGAGCTCCACCCTCAGGTTTGAGATGTTATTGTGGCTAATGTCAACACTGACCACCAATTGCTTCACCTTGCCATCCTGGTCCAGCAGAATTGCATTGTCAAGGCCCGCGGAATTGTTGTCAGGGATAGCTGCGCCGGATACAGATGATCCTTTAGCCACGTGATCGGTTTTTTCCTGCCCGACCACAAATGCCACTGCCCGCCCAGGCTCGCCGATATTTGATATGGTCAGCCCGGAATCCGATCCATCCCATAAAACCGTAGAAGGCCTTGTGGCATGGCTAAGGGCCACACCCACCATCTTTCCGAAGAGGTCCTTTTCGTCGCCCATGCTGCGGTTGGTCTCCAGATCCAGGCTTCCGTCAGCCTGCAATAGCCCGCACTGGTAGTGCTTGGTGGCTGAGCCTCCCTGCCATTCATTTGAGCCCAGGGTATCGCAGTGATAGACGGCAAGGCCGCTGGCGGGAATTGATGCGTCCAGGTCCAACTTGGAGCGGTTCTCAACCAGGAAGTACTCATTTAGCTTTCCGGTCTCGTAGATCATTATCGTGCCGTAATCGCCATGGTCGGCCTGATACTGGCCGGGCTTGTTCAGGCGAACTGTCTTGTCGCACCAGCCGACAAGGTTTCGCAGGAAAGCGCATACGGGAGAAGGAGTCCTGCCATCATCGTTGTGGTTGCCTGCGCTCATCAGGCAGAAGTAGCCCAGGCCCGCGCTCTTCTCAAAGTCGCCGTCCCGATTGCCGTAATCATAGAGGTCCGGCCAGCGGCAGAGCATATGGCCGCTCTCGTGACAGAATGTTCCGATGGATAGGTCCTCTTTGCTCCGGCCCATGCTGGAGAGCATATAAAAGTTGGTCTTCATATTGCCGTACTTGAGGTCAATGATGTAGTTGTGCGGCCAGAGCTCTCCCAGGTACTGGGTCTGTCCGGCATAAAGAAAGCTCATGGCGTCTATTATCCCCACTCCCCGCGAGTCGAACTTCTCCAGATTGAGGCCACCGCTGACCGCCAGGTCAAGAGCTTCTTTCACCAGCAGGTTTTCCGTGTAATACTGACGGTTGCGGCTCAGGGTAATGGGACCTACCACCTCGCTCGTGTAATCCAGCTTGCCGCTGGACATGAGGCGGAAATACTCCCTCACCGAGCAGAAGTTTCCATTCTCATGGTAGTCCTTGCCATTGAGCAGGGCCTCCACATCCTCCTTTGTGACGGTGCTCTTCACATCTTTGAACTGTACTAGAACCGTCAGGCCCTTGATTTCGCCCTCGCTCACCCTCCGTCCTTCCAGCAGTCCCTTTTCCGCTCCGAAGGTGCGCAGGTTCAGGCTGGGCTTGAAGGAGGATGCAGGAGGGTTCATCTTGGCATACCTATCCTCGAATTTGCGGTTTCTGACCTCTTCAGATTCCTTGAAGTGGCGGCGCACTGCCTCGGGCGGACTCTGGGACAGATCCACCCCGCTGGAGACGAACTCGCCCGCAATCAGGAGGGCATAGCAGTACAGTCCATGGTCCTGGTCGTAAACCACGGAATAGCCATCCATATTCTCATATCGGGAATAGAACTCATCACCGTAGACTCTCAGTTGTACCTCTGGACCCTTCTCCTGTGGGAAGGACAGGAACTCTCCAAATATCGAACTCATCAGATCAACCTCGCAGGCGCGTTCGAAGCGACGCACGTTGTCCTCGCTATATTCAACTAACTATATAATGATTTCACCAAGGCTATGTATTCTAGTCGAGCAAAGGCAGGAAGATTCCGCGAATAAAAATAAGAGATCAGTTTATAAACCCAGCTCATTTGCCCTGGCGAAAGCAGCTTCAGATTCGGCGGTCCTTCCGAGTACTCCGAGAGCAATGCATTTGTTGTACCAGGCCATGGCAAGGCCGGGATCCAGCTTTGTGGCCTCATCAAGAGATATGACTGCCTCTTCATAATTGCCCTGGTAAGCAAGAGCTGTGCCTCTGTTGTACCAGGCTATGGCACATTCAGGGTCCAATCGAATAGCCGCATCGCATGCCTTGACGGCATCCTCAAAATTGCCCTGGCTATAGAGGGCATTTCCTTTGTTGTTCCAGGCATTGGCGTTGTTTGGATCCAGCCGGATGGCTTCATCATAGGCTTTGATAGCCTCTTCGTACCGGTCCAGTTTCTCGAGGGCAATGCCTTTGTTGTACCAGGCCTTAACATGGTCAGGCTGCAGCCTGATAGCCTCATCGTAAGCCTGGATAGCTTCATCGTGCCTTCCCAGATCATCGAGTGCAATGCCTTTGTTGTTCCAAGCTCTGATGAAATTGGGGTCGAGCCTGATAGCTTCGTCATAAGCCTGGATGGCCTCTTCGAACTTATCCTGACCATAGAGAGCAACACCATTATTTACCCAATCGATTGCCGTCTGCTGCCCGTAAACCGGTGCCACCAGCAGCAGACTCATAACTGCTACCAGGAATAACCTCATAGGTTCTAAGAAGTTTTTGCAGGATATACGGTTATCGATTGGGCGAAAAATATCAAAAAAGAAATTGTAGTCGATCATTTAAACGGGACCAGACAGCCTTACATCATTTACTCTTACCACCGGCGATGGTGGAGTTCCGGTAATCAGGTAAACGTCATCGGGATAATCGTATTGGCTGTTGCCATTGATATCGACATACATAACGCTGGGCTGGGTTGGAATGGTAATTACGCCCGCGAGTCCCGTCGCGGTTATTGGATTGGGGTTGTTGGGCAGCCAAGGATTGGCAAATGCATTCGGCAAGTCCGGATCTGAATTGCCTACCTTCGATCCAGCTGGCAATCCGGCAACTTCTGTAAGTCTGACATCATTGGTAGCTGTAAGTGTTCCTGGAATGACGGGTCCTGGGTGGAGGTAAACGGGATCATCCAAATCATGCCCGGGACCGCCATGAGAATTCACCCACGCTATTGTGGCTGTCGGAATACTCGCACTTAATGGTTTTAGCCGCATGCCTATGTCATTATCTTGAGGTGTTACTTTAGATCCTGCCGCAAGATACCCGAACGGCGTAAGCCTAACATCATTTGCAAGTACCACTCCAGGAGAGCCTGCTGCAAATCCTTGGTGCAAATAGACGACATCTGTATCATCATATCCATTTACAACGCCCGTCTCCCAATAACCCAACGAAAAATAGGTAGGTGGATTTGCCGGGGGGGCATAAGCACGAAGCGGCGCCCCAAAATCACTATCGTACGACGTCACCTTAGTTCCAAATGGATATTGAGACGCGCCTGCCATACCGAGCATCATTATTAAGCAAAAGGCAATTGCCAGAATTTTCATAATATCCCTCGCCATACATAGCAATATTTTTTCAATCGACACAGATAACTTAAAAGATAAATACCTTGGCACTTGGCCAAATTTTGTGAAAAATAGACCAATTGAAATCGCAAAAAAATATAGATATCACATCCCAGATACTATTTTATCCCCTTTTTCATGGCTTCTCTTGCCAGCCGGATGGCGCAAAGCTCCGAGCACATGGTGCAGGTGTCCGTCTCCACCCCTCGCCTGTGCCTGATTTGCCTTGCCAGGACTGGATTAATGGCGGCATTGAATTGCCCGTTCCAATCCAGCTCGGCGCGGGCACGGGCCATCTGCAGATCCTGGGCCCTGGCCCTCTCCCGCACGCCCGGGCGGGTGAGGTCCGCGGCATGGGCGGCGATCCTTGTAACATAAGTGCCCTCGATCACATCATCGGTGGTGGGCAGGTCCAGATGCTCGGAGGGAGTGGTGGCGCAGAGGAAGTCAGCTCCTGCCATTCCCGCAATCACTCCGCCCATAGCCGCAGTGATGTGGTCATATCCGGGAGCGATGTCTGTGACCAGCGGCCCCAGCAGGTACAGAGGCGCGCCGTCGGTCAGATGCTTCATCGCCCTGACGCTTGTCTCGATCTCGTCCGCTGGCACATGCCCGGGCCCTTCTACCATGGCCTGCACTCCGGCGGCACGGGCCCTCTTGACCAGCTCGCCCAGCATGATGAACTCCATGTATTTCGCCCGGTCGGAAGCATCCTCGATGCAGCCTGGCCGCAGGCCGTCGCCCAAAGAGAGAGTCAGGTCGTATTCTTTGGCGATCTCCAGCAGATAATCGTACTCCGAGTAGTAGGGATTGTCCTCGC
>DAONES010000023.1:0-23045 GCA_035403205.1 Methanothrix sp.
ATGATCGCGAGAAGGCGCGGGCCATATTCCGCTGGATTGCTGAGAACATCGATTATAACGTCGATGTTTTCTTTGGAGCAACTAGCGGGTCCATCAGATCTGAGGATGTCCTGAAGAGCAGAAGATCGATCTGCTACGGCTATTCCGGCCTATTTCTCTCGTTGGCCAATGAGGCAGGCCTGGAGGCGGTGATGATAAAAGGTTACGGCAAAGGGTACGGGTATGTGCCGGGCAGGATCTTTTCTGGTCCCTCCGATCACGCCTGGAATGCCGTCAGGATAAACGGCTCCTGGTATCTGATAGACTGCAGTTGGGGTGCCGGGTATGTGAGCGGTGAAGGAAAATATGTGCGCAAATTCGATGATCATTATTTTATGACACCGCCTTCGCAGTTTATCTTCAGCCACTTCCCTGAGGAGGCGCGCTGGCAGCTTCTCGATAAGCCACTCACCAAAGAGGAGTATGAAGATCTCGTTTATCTGGACGCGGATTTCTTCAATCTGGGCCTGATGATCGAGGAGAGGAATGCAATTTTAAACGCAAGCAATCAGGTTAATATCTCCATCTATTCTCCGCAGGATGTGATGATGATGGCAAATATCGAGCGATCTGATCCCGGATCTTCCGGGTATGCGCTTGATGGCTACGCATTCTGCCAGAGGGATGGGGGTCGATATGATATTTCTGCCCGTTTTCCTGAGGCGGGAAGCTACATACTGAAGGCCTACGGCAAGCGAAGAGATAATCCCGGTAAATATGACTCTGTCCTGGAATACGGCATCAATGCTTCCTCCGGCGGCGGCGCTGACTTTCCAGCGAATTTTAAGGCATTTGACGAGAACGGAGCCCATCTCTTCGGGCCGCTGAAGGGCAGGCTGAAGGCCGGGTCGAGCTATCTCTTCCGGATCAGGGTTCCCGGTGCCAAGAGTGTATCAGTGGTGTGCGGAAAGGAATGGACGAATCTTGCCTTCCGAGGGGATCTGTTCGAGGGGAATGTGACTGTGGCGGAGGGAGAGGTGGTGGTCTTCGGAAAGTTTCAGGGAAAAGAATGGGATGGGCTAGCAAAATATGAGGCAAGCTAAACAATGCTATTTTGCTGCAAGGGCATAATGAGGTGAATACTTTGTTTCAGGCCATTCCCTGCCGATCCTTTATGGCCCGGACATCCTCCTGCATCTTGCGAAATTGCATCGCATATCCGGGTTGAATATCTTCTCTCAAGCCTTTGATCTCATCGAGAGTTTCACCGGAGGTCTTCCGAACTGCCTTGATATCTTCACTGATCTGAGGGATGATGTCGGTGTTCTTGCGAACCGCTTTGATATCGCTTTTCATCTCTTTCAGATCGTCTCTCATATCCAGAAGAAGCGGGATCGCCTTATCCAGTTGAACGAAAGAGCAGAGCATAGCGACCTCGATCGTCCGTCCGACATCTCCTTCGTAATCCTCAAAAGTCACCCTGGAGACATCGGCCAGCTCCGGCCTCTTCTTTTCAACTGCCTGCAAAAAGGCCTTGATCCTGGCATCATCTCCCTCGACAAGGGCGATGACCTCCTGTTGGCCATCTTCTTCCCAGTTGTAGGCTGATAGTCCCGGCAGGCCCAGATTCATGGCGTTCTTGAGCAGAAATACGCGATATCCTACATCATGCACTTTGGGACCGGAGATCTTGACCTTCAGCTTCATGTTATCCTGAATATGTAGTCATTGGGCTATTTGGATGTTTCCTCGATTTGGCCCTACTGGCCTCTTGCCTTCTGCTCATCGTCAGGCAAGCGAGCACGACGCGACCGCCTGGGAAATTCAAGGGAGAGCAGTCGCGAGAGAGATCCGGGCGAGGAAAGCCTGCCGCCTGCGAGTATTGGTACGCGGGAGGCTATTTTTAAGGCTCTGCGTGCGTCTTTTGCGGCTCTGCGCCTTGCAGGTTTGATCTGCAACCAGAAATATAATTCTCAGATAATAGTATCAGCAAATTGCACCGCTTCAAGGGAAATACAGTCTCCGAAAAATACGTTTCGCAGCCAGCAATGTAATTGAGCAGCGAGCACTTTTATGGGGCCACGGCGATTTGAACGCCGGTCACAGGACCCCCAGTCCTGTAGGATACCAGGCTACCCTATGGCCCCGCAAAGCGAACTGTAGGAAGCAGAGGTGGCATATAAGCATTTCCCATGAGGGACAATTTTTACCACCCTTCCCGGATTTGCCCATCATCCTCAGGCACAAACAGCCCCATGCCGAAATGCGCCCCGTACCCGACTGCAAGAGGTCCCTGCACCGGCTCGGAGAACTCAATTCGAAACCCATACCCCCGGCTTCCCGCCCGCCTGCCCCGGCCTCCGTCTCTTGACAGCCTGAAACTGGACCATACGATCTGCCTTTTTCCCAGAATGGTACCTGCAATAGGCTCGACCGATGCGATCTCGGAAAGACCCTCCAGCCCCAGAAGCCTTCTCACCTCGTGTTCAGGACTGCCTATCTGAAGGCCACGCCCGTCAAGCTTCAGTGCGCCAGCTCTGGTGACCTTGGGATGCCGGGTGGGGATGAATGGAGTGCGAGATACCCATATCCGCGACCGGGAAAGCAGAGGACAGAAAGGATGGTCTGCATCCATTCCGACAGAGTTCACGGCAGAGTTCACGGAGAAATCCTCGAGCTGGCCCAATCCCTGAAGAACCACAGCGACCCGGAGGTCATTCTCTCCCCAGATCTCGCTCAGATTCTCCAGTGCCTTCAGATCGCTGGACCCAAAGCCCATTGAGGCATAAACTACGATGTGGGTGATCTCCCCCCCATCGTCCTCTCCGGAACGATTGTTTGATTCGCAAAAGATGTAGGCATGCCTGTTGCCCTGCAGAGGCTCTCGGTGGCTGTCGCAGCCGGTAAAGACGCTTGCCCCGTCGGAGAGGCTGACCAGGGTCTCATGAACTCTGTCCGCCAGAATTATGGCATCGGTGAGGAGCACAGGCCTTCCGGCAGATACGACATAGCGGGCTACAGTGGGCTTCAATCTCATTTCATTCCGGACCGCTTGATCCATAGTATGCCTAATCCATTTGGATTCCTAAACCTCAGAACACCTAATCCAGAGCCTTGACCTCAATATCTTTGGCGATCTTGGGCAGCACATTATGCGAGGCGCCGATGAAGAGCAGCCCGGTCTCGCCGTCCGCAAGGGTGGCATCGATGGTCCGGGCGATGAACAGATCCCTCTCCTCCAGGAGCCTGTCTTTAACAAGGTTGTATCGCCCTTCAGCCGCCCGCCTCTCCTCGTCAGTCCTTGCCTGGAGGAGATCCTTGATATATCCGTACTCCTGGCGGAGCAGGTCAGGGCTCTCCGTCGCCTCAATCCTGGCTCCCCGGTCCATCAGCTTCTGAACAATCTGATAATTCCGGCTGCCTTTTGCTGCAGTCTCCCTGACGATCTTCTCTCCCAGCGGTCCGGCGCAGGGCAGGCCGTCCTGATAGATATGCAGCGTCTTTGTGTCCAGGCCCAGCTCTTCCACCTCCTTTTCCAGCTGCATCCAGAAGCTCTCAATCTTCCTCTGGTTCTCCAGCCAGCGCTGCCTTCCGATGGTGGAGACGCCCGCCTTTTCCAGACCAGTGCTTGCCGATCCCATGTCCGCAGGAGAATGCACGATTTTTATTACTATCAGCTTTCTCATCTTCTACTCCTTGCCGCTACTCTCGCTCTCCTCTTCTGCCAAACCACATGCGCATCAGATAGACACCTTCCTCGCTTCTCTTCTCGGTATCAAATCCCATCTTCTCAAAGAGTCGCACCATGGCTCTGTTCTCCACCAACACCTCTCCTGTAAACCCGAGCAGACCCTGCCTCTTTGCCAGGTACACCAAATAGGAGAGAAGCTCTCTGCCTATGCCGTGGCCCTGAAACCTGTCGCTCACCACCAGGGCCACCTCTGCAGAATGCATATCCGAATTCAGCTCATACTGGCCCAGGCCGATGATGATCTCCTTTTCCTTTTCTTCAATGGTGGCCAGGATCTCCATCTTCCTGCTGTAATCCACGGCCACGAAATCCTGCAGCCTCTTGTGGGGCATATCCTTTCGTGCCGAGAAGAAGCGCTTGTAGAGGCTGTCCTCAGAGAGGTCGTAAAAGAAGTCCTTGAGCAGGGACTCGTCGGTTATCTTGGCAGGCCGCAGAAGCAGATTGAGCCCTTTGCGGGTGGTTCTGTAGATCTCCAGCTCCTCCGGATAAATTCCCTTTTCGCCGGGAATGAAGACCTGGTCTTTGTAGATGAGTGTCCTCTTCCTGGCGGTCTCCATCAGCCAGGGCCGGAACTTGGGGTGAGCGATGGAGATCAGATCCATGGCCCTTTCCCTGATGTTCTTGCCGTGCAGGTAGGCGATTCCATACTCCGTAACCACATAGCGAACGTCGCCCCGGTTGAGTGTCGCTCCCGCCCCATCCTGAAGCGTTGGGACAATTCGAGAGACGCTGCCGTTTAGTGCCGTGGAGGGCAGGGCGAGAATGGTCTTGCCGCCGGGTGAGAGCACCGCTCCCCGCATGAAATCCGCCTGCCCGCCGATTCCGCTGTAGAAGGTCCCGCCCAGCGATTCCGCCGTAGCCTGGCCGGTCAGGTCCACCTCCATGGCGCTGTTGATCGCAGTCATGAGCCGGTTTCTGGCGATCATGAGAGGATGATTGGTGTAATCGATCCTCTTCAGCTCCACAGCAGGATTCTCGTCTATAAAATCGTAGGTCTCACGGCTTCCCATGCAGAAGGAGGCGATGGTCTTGCCAGGATTGTGGGTCTTTTTGCGGTTGGTGACCACACCCCTCTTCATGAGGTTGACGATTCCGTCGCTGAGAAGCTCAGTATGAACTCCCAGGTCCTTCTTTTCCATCAAATTGGGGACAACCGCATCCGGTATCAGCCCGTATCCCACCTGGATGGTCGAGCCGTCTTCGATGATCCTGGCTACATATTTGCCGATGCTCTGCACTATGTCGTTTGGCGCTTTCACTGAGTACTCCAAAAGCGGCTCATCATGAGGCAGAAGGAAATCAATGTCCTTGATATCTATGAATCCGTCGCCGTGGGTGCGGGGCATATTCGTGTTTACCTGGGCTACCACCAGATCGGCCATCTCCACAGCCGACTGGACCACGTCCACGCTTATTCCCAGGCTCAGGTAGCCGTGCTTGTCTGGCAGAGAGGTCTGGATGAGGGCTACATCCACCGGAATCAGCTCGGACCGGAACAGGTCGGGTACATTGGAGAGAAAGACCGGCGTGTAGTCCGCCGCGCCCCGGTTGACGGAATTTCGGGTGCTGTCGCCCACAAAGAAGGAGTCAAGCCGGAAGTTCTCCTGCAGCTTCTCGTCTGTGTAGGGCGCGACCCCCAGCGTCCAGATGTGGATCAGCTCGGCATCGAAGAACGCCTTGGGATGGTTCTTGACATAGTTGACCAGAGCCATTACCAGATACTGCGGCTCGCCGCAGCCCGTGCCGATGAAGATGCGGTCGCCGGCATGAATATGGGAGAAGATCTGATCTTCTGTTGCGAATTTCTCTGGATAGATCTTCCTGAACTCTTCCAGGAGCTTCTTGTCTTTCATCTCGTTATTACCTTCTCGTTTCCGCCTTCTCTTCCAACCTTCTCGGCTCAGGGTCCAATAAGATGTGCTGGATAATCAGCCTGACGCTCTGAAATATTTCTCTCTGGAGAACAGAGATTGAAGGATGCGCAAATATGACGATGATAATAATGAGGCTAATGAGGACGATGATGAGCCGGAAAATAGCTTGCCTGGATTTGAGCTGCCAGCAGCCGGCGCAGCGGCCACTGTCGCAGCCTGGTTCATCGGATCCCGCCTGGCCTGACCGCCTGATTGAACTGCCTGGCTTGACTGCTTAAGAATCGAAACCGTTAAAGTCTATCTGCTGCAAAGGAGCATTCATGACTTTTGCATTCTTCCCCGCAGTGGACCTGCGAGGTGGCAAGTGCGTGCAGCTCATCGGCGGCGTTCCTGGCACTGAGGTCGTGGCCCTGGACAATCCCCTGGGCCAGGCGCAACGATGGGCAGCGGAGGGCGCAGATCACCTGCACATCATCGATCTGGATGGGGCCATTTTAGGAAAACGGGTCAATGCACCAATCTTGAGCCAGATCGTCAAAGAAATGGACCTTTTCATTCAGGTGGGTGGCGGCATCCGCACCGAGGAGGACGTATCAAGCATCCTGGATCTGGGCGTTGATCGGGCAATCCTTGGAACCGCCGCCCTGAGAGATCCGGATATGGTCTCCCGCCTCGCCGATCACCACGGTCGTGAGAGAATCATGGTCGCCCTGGACGTGAGAAAAGGAGACGTGACCACCGAGGGCTGGCAGAAGACTCTGGGAAAGAAAGCCGTGGAGCTTGGCAGGCTCTTTGAGGCGAAGGGAGCGGGATCGATTCTCTTTACCAATATCGATGTGGAAGGACGGCAAAAGGGAATTGCCCTGCAGCCGACGCGCGACCTAGTTCGAGCCCTGCATATTCCGGTAGTGGCAGCAGGCGGAGTTACGAGCGTCGAAGATGTTCTTGCCCTGCGGGATGCCGGAACTGGCGGAGCAGTAGCGGGAACTGCGATCTACACCGGCCTTCTCTCTGTGCGGGCGGCTCTGAAGGCCCTGCAATCCTGAGAAAAGACAAGATAATAAAAGCAGGAGAGATAAGGAGAAATGAGGCGAGAGAGATGAGAAAAGGAGAGGCACAGGGACTTTATAAAGGGTGCAGGGCTAAAGCCAGCCTGGACCTGGATGGCACAAGCAAAACAACGGTGGCCACAGGCTACGGATTTCTGGACCACATGCTCACTGCCCTCGCCCGGACGGCTCAGATGGACCTTTCCGCCCAGGCTGAGACTGGATTGTACAGCACAAACGCATTGGGTCAAGCCATTGGTGTGGCACTGAACGATAGCCTGGGGGAGCGCATTGGAATTCGCCGCTACGGATCTTCCTCCGTTCCCATGGACGAGGCCCTGGCAGACGTGGCTCTGGATTTCAGCGGCCGGTCCTATCTGGTCATGACCGGAGAGCTAGAGAGCGATAGGGTCGGCGACTTTGAGGCACAGCTCCTGCGACCGTTCCTGGAGGCTCTCTGTGTGGGCGCGAGGCTCACCCTGCACGTGCGCTTCTACGGAGAGAACGATCACCACAAAATAGAGAGCATATTCAAAGCCCTGGGCTTTGCCATCCGTGAGGCAGCCATAAAAGAGGGAACTGAGGTCCCCAGCACCAAGGGCGTTATCTAAATGCCTGATAAAATGAGTGGAAACCATCAGCACTGATGGGCTGATAGCTTTGCTGGCGAGTTTTCTTCAGTGCTGAGAATTTTTTCATTCCTTTATCCGGTGAACCTTATCGATAGCAGCCTCGCCTTTTTCCCCATCTTTGAGATAGATCAGCTCCATTTCATCGCTGGATATCAACGTGCCAAAGCTATAGCCTCCATCAAACTCAGAGATATACAGAGTCTTGCCGTCCAGTCCAATGGCTCCCGCAAAGCCTTCTTGGCTAATGATCTCGTTATCCATCTCAAATGTGAGATTTCCAGTGAAGATGCGATCTTTCTGCTCAATTACCGTGATCAGAAAGCTCTCATTATCAGTTGAATTGGAAAATCCAATCCCATTATCATATGAACTCCAGTCTGCAGTCCAATTTCCCAGAAGGTCAGGAACCTGCGCAGCAGAGATTCCCATTGCCAGGAAGGTCGAGGCCAATAGTGCAAAACAACAAATCTGTCTCATGCATTCATCTCGCTTCTATTCAGAGCCTACTTTTTTTCTAAAGCCTTCTTCATCTCATCCATCATCATCTGAGCGGCCTTGTAATAGGCATCGCGGGGCATCAGCGCCCGGCTTACCTTCTGTTGCAGCTCTTCGGAGATCATTCCATCTCTAGCGAGCTGCCGACCGGCCTCTCTGGCGGCCAGAAAGACCCCTTCGACCAATCCCGTTTCCCCGGCTTTTATCATTTCCTTGACTCCATCTGCCATGGGGCGGAGCAGGGCTCCAGCAAAGCTGCTGCTTGCATCCGGCCTGCTGTAGAGGGCCTTCATCTGCATGAGCAGAGGATCGAACATGGAAATGTCCCAGTCGCCGCAGGTGGAGACAAGAACGATCTTCTGTTTCTTTTCACCCATGTTTCCCAGCACGTGTAACGGCAGCTGCCTGTCCATTACGTTCTTCAGCGGTCCAGTCACACCGGAATAATATACGGGGCTGGCCCAGATGATGATATCCGCCCCCTTCAGCTTGGGACCTAGCATCTGCATGTCATCCTTCTGAGCGCATACTCCTGGATTGATAAACCAGCAGCTCATGTCTCCATTACAGGGCCCGATCTTCAGCTTCCTGGTGTAGAAGACCTCCGCATCGCAGCCTGCTTCCTTTAAGCCCTCCAGGAAGGGGTTTAGAATCATCGCCGTATTGCCCTCCTCCATGTGGGGGCTGCCGTTGATCGCAATAGCTTTCATGAAAATCATTCTAAAGCTCATTCGATAAATAGCAATCGAATAGAAAGCTATATCGACAGGGATATTGATAAGACGATTCCAGAAATAGGGCAAATCCAGAATAATTCCCGAAGAGAGATGCAAATGTCTTCCTACCTGGCTTACAGCGGAAATGGCATCGATCAAATAGATCCCTTTGATGCCAGGGATTCAAACCTCTGGCGCAAAGCCGAGTACCTTGGGCGCTATCTCTTTGCGGCGGATTTTCTCAGGCAGAGCAAACCTGACCTTGTGGTTGATATCTCCTGTGGCATGGGATACGGGTCCGCACAGCTATGCAGCGTGGCCGGGAGGGTCATCGGCGTTGATGAGAATGCCGCTCTGATGCAGTCTGCCAGGCAGAGGTTCAAAATGCCAAATCTGCGCTTTCTCCAGAAAGACCTGGATAAGGACGATCTCTTTCCCGAAATAGAAGATGGCAGCGCTGCGGCTGTAGTCAGCTTTGAGACACTGGAGCACTTGCTCGATCCATCTCGTGCTCTGGCCCAGTTCTCAAAGATCCTGAAGCAAGACGGTTTCTTTCTCTGCTCTGTTCCCAATGTTCTTTCCGAATCCGGCGACAGCGCTGGCCTTCCCAGAAATAAAGCCCACAAACAATGGTTTAATTATGGATCGCTCTGCCGGCTTGTGGAACAAAACGGCATGCGAGTGATCTACCGGCTGGGCCAGTCCTGGTCCAAATCGCTCTTCCGAAGAGAGCAGCAGCTTTGCAATGCCAAAAGAATCACTCGAAAGCTCGTAGATGAGCCGGTTATGCATTCGCCGGAGATGATTTTATGGCTCTCTTATGTTGCAGCCTATCCAACGGTCGAGGATGTGGATGGTTCATACTCCATCATCATTGCAGCGCAAAAAATTTGTGGGATATAGACGGCAAACCAATCGCAGGGTGCACGACGCGAATGGGAATAGTATATCTATTTATAAAAATTGTATATTAAAGTAATTTCAATAGTTTGCCGAGTTGAGCGATTTTGATTATCTATGAAAATGTATAATACAAATGGGAAGTCCTAGATCCTTTTGCAAATTCATTCATTTTTGATTTTTCATAATTCTCAATTATCAGGGCAAATAAGGTTATTAAGATTTAACAATTATAAAAAATTAATTAATCGGTGCTGTTTCATAAATCGAAAATTGAATAAGTATAACTAGTATGACATTGATATTAAATTGATTAAAACAGTTGTTCAGAATAAACGATATCATCACCTTTAAACATACAAAAAAGCTGATATTAGTGGGAGGGATGGTAACTGGAATGGTTTGCATTCGCATTAATAGGGATGATCTTTTACTCAATTGCAGGATTACTGGATAAGTATCTTCTCAGCTGCTATGCCTCCGATTCCAATGCGTATATCGTATGCCAGATTTTGGCTTCGCAGGTCTTTACCATCCCTGTGTTTTTAATATCAGGTGCTGACTTTGTCTACCCCCAGTCTCTCCTGGCCCTTCTCTTCGGAAGTCTGCAGGTATTTCCCTGCTTTTTTTATATGAAAGCTCTGGAGAAAGAAGAAATTTCTAAAGTATCGGCGCTGGAATATGTGTATCCCTTATTCGTATTCATAGGCTCTGCACTTCTTTTAGGCGAGGTTCTGGAAATTAGGCATTGTGCAGGAGGTCTATTGCTCCTTGTTGGCACTCTGATCTTATCATACAAAAAAAATTCTTCAAACAAAATTGATTTGTACAGTAATGGCTTTAATAACGATGGCTTAATTGGCAAGCTATTTGGGCAGGTCATCAATGATATCTCTCCAGCCATAAGGCCATTTTTGTCATACTGGATTTTAACCGCCATCTATTATCTATCCCTGAAGTATCTGCTCATCAGCCTCGATGAGTGGAATCTCTTTGTCTGGTCATCTCTGGGCAGTTTAATAGCGATCCTGCCGCTAATGGTCATTCCTTCCATCCGCAGCGAGGTTAGGAGCTTTTTTAGCAATAATGGCCGTGCCGTTGGGGCATTGATCTCGGAGGAGACTTTCCAATTCCTGGGAATCATCTTCTCCATCTTTGCCTATGCTATGGGATCGGCTTCCCTGGTATCGAGCATTGGAGCACTTCAGCCCATTATGACTGTGCTCCTTGTCTTAGGGCTGGGAGTTCTCGCCCCGAAGATGGCCGATGCGATTGATGAGAAAACCGATTGGAGTTCACTTAAGCAAAAAGGAATCTCCTTTGTTGCAGTGGCGATAGGAATCTACTGTGTCAGTTGATCTCTCAAAGCTACAGCATGGCATCCTGATAGCACCGGTAGGCGTTGCCGCTGAAGCATACGGCGATTATCTCCATTTCCACCTCCATCCCCATCTCGTTTCTTTTCACCAGAAATGCCTTCATCTCTCTAATTGCAATGCGACAGGCTCGCTCCATGGGAAACCCATAGACTCCTGCACTGATCGCCGGGAAAGCTATGCTTTTTATGCCATGCTGCTCGCCCAAGGTTAATGAGTTTCTGTAGCAGCTGGCCAGCAGCTCATCCTCTCCATCTGCTCCCCCTCGCCAGATCGGTCCAACTGTATGAATGACCCATCTCGCTGCGAGATTATATCCCCTGGTGATGCGGGCCTCACCGGTCGGACATCCTCCGATGCTTCGGCATTCCTCAAGGAGCTGTGGGCCTGCGGCTCTGTGAATGGCGCCATCCACGCCTCCTCCGCCCAGAAGAGAGTTGTTGGCGGCGTTGACGATAGCATCGACCTTTAGCCTGGTGATATCGGCCATCACCACGGATATTTTCGCGAATGCCGCCACCATAAAATCACCTGCGATCTTATGCTGCGATCTTATGAGATGATCCCGCATATAGGCCTTTGCTTTTCAGGATTTTTTCCGACTGCACCATTATCATATCGATCGCGGAAAAATTCATAAAGCCAGAGCAAATAAGCTACTCACAATTTATGCCCAGGATGATTACGATGCCTAAAAAAATTATATCACGATCTGCTCACCGGTTCATTCCTGTTATCGTGCTCCTGGCAGTCATGGCATTTGCGGCTCATGCAAGCCCTGAATTATCACAGGTAGGAAAAGGCACTGTGCCGGCCTTCGGCTACCGGATAGTTAACACCTATCCGCATAGCAGCGAGGCATTTACTCAGGGGCTGGTTTATGATGACGGACTGCTATTTGAGGGAACGGGACTGTACGGGCAGTCCACCCTCCGCCGGGTGCAGCTGCAAACAGGCAAAATTCTGGATGAAAGGCATCTCGATAATAGCCTGTTTGGAGAAGGCATAGCCCTCACAGGTGATCGCATAGTTCAACTTACCTGGCAGTCGGGTCTGGGCCTGGTCTATGGCAAGGAGAATATGACTGGGATAGGCAGCTTCAGATACCTGACCGAGGGCTGGGGCATAACCTCTAACGACAGCCGCCTGATCATGAGCGACGGCACGGACGTTTTGCATATCCTCGACCCGGAGAGCTTTGCGGAAGTGGGAAAGATATCGGTCACAGCCGATGGCAAACCGCTGCAAGGCCTAAATGAGCTGGAGCTTGTGAAAGGGCAGATCTATGCCAATGTCTGGCCAACGAATTGGATCGCCATAATCTCCCCTGAGAACGGAACGGTTTTAGGCAAAATCGATTTGCGAGGGATCTTGTCGCAGGAGGGCCAGCAGGCAAGGAGGGTGGATGTTTTAAACGGCATTGCCTATGACGCCAAAGGGGATCGGCTTTTTGTGACGGGAAAGCTCTGGCCCAAGCTCTTTGAGATTTCCCTTTTGCCAGAAGCGGCTTGATATGGTGAAGATCATAAAAAGAGATCAATTAGGCGAAATAATAGAATAAATAGAATAAATAATTGTATTCTAATTTAATCTTCATCCTCGTATTTAAAGGACAGCCTGACCTTTGCTCTGTATTCCGCAATCTTTCCGTTCTCCAGCCGGACATCCAGCTCTTTTACCTCGGCGATGCGCAGGTCTCTCAGGCTCTTGGTGGCCCTGTCAACTACCGTCTTGACTGCCTCTTCCCAGCTTGTCTTGGAAGTTCCGACCAGCTCTATTATTTTATATACGTCTCCGTCGGTCATATCGCCATCACTCCTAAAATTCCAGGTTGTAGTTAGGCGCTAATCATTGATAAATTTTCCGAGGCATGAAAGCGCGCAAGCATGTAAGCAAAAACCTGAAATAATATCCTGCCACGCATCAGCGAGCAATAAGGAGATGCCGGTCTTGATCAGTAGTACAGAATCCATGCCAAGTAGGAGTGCATCAGCAAACGAATCCGTGGGAATCGACGATTTAGCGGTCTATGTGCCCAGGCTCTTTCTGCCTCTGGCTGGAGATTTCTCAGCCAATCGGGGCATCGACCCGGGAAAACTGGTCAAAGGGATCGGAATTGAACGCATGGCCGTTGTCGATGCTCATGAGGATGCAGCCAGCATGGCTGCTATGTCGCTCTTGGAGCTTATGAGGCGAAACCGCCTCCGTCCGGAGGATATCGGCAAGGTCTACGTGGGAACGGAGTCCGCACCGGACGAGGCCAAAGCCCTCGGAACTTACGTAATCGGCATGCTGGAGCAGATCTACGGCAAGGGCTCATTTCAGGAGGCCGGCACCGTGGAGTTCAAGGCGGCCTGCATCGGCACGACCTTCGCACTGGAGAGCCTGAGCTACTGGCTTGCAGGAGAAGAGGAAGGCAAGGTGGGTGTGGTCATCGCCTCGGATGTGGCCAAGTATCCGCTCGTCTCAGCCGGCGAGTACACCCAGGGTGCGGGAAGCGTTGCCCTGCTGATGAAAAGGAAACCAAGGCTGCTGGCCCTGGAGCAGATCTACGGCAACTTCACCAGGAACGAGAACGACTTCTTCAGGCCAATGGGCTGTCCAACTGCGGTTGTAAATGGAAAGCACAGCAATCAGTGCTATCTGGATGCCATGCAGGGGGCTTTTAATTCGTTTGCCGGCAAGGCCAAAAGAAAGGGCGTGATAGCTCCCTGCAACGGAGAGTCAGTCACCGATTTTGTGGACCATCTCCTCTTTCATATTCCCTATCCCAGGATGGTCGAGTATGCCTCCGCTGCGATCTTCAGGCATGACTGGAAAAAAGGGAGCAGGTCCAGCGATATCGAGCGGGAGCTGGGGCGGGAGCCGGTGGCAAGGGAGTTTGATGATCCCCAGAAATATCAGGCTGCTGAGGCGGATTATGCCCGGCGCTTCGCTAAATCAGAGCAGTTCCTGAGGGCTTTTGCTGCCAAGGTCAGGGACACGGCCACAGTCTCCAGGCAGATCGGAAATATCTACACCGGGTCGATCTACCTGGGCCTGGCAAGCCTTCTTGAGATGCAAAGGGTCCATGCCGGACAAAGGCTGTGCTTCGGAGCCTACGGCAGCGGCTGCTCCGCTCTCTTCTTCTCGGCCATTGCCCAGCCAGGGATTGAATTGGTGCCTTTGAGAGGCCTGCTGCAAAGGCTGGAAGAGAGACTGCAGATCTCTCTACAGGACTACGAGCTTCTTCACGAAGGCAGGAAGAAGGAGAGCGTGCTTGCGCCCAAGAGCGAGTTTGCCCTGGTGGGAATTGATCCGCAGGGATACAGGCATTATGAATATGTAGAGTAGATTCGAATAAATTTTTGCAATTATATATTGCTTTCACTCAATCGCTTTCTGCACCACCGCCAGCAGCAGCACAGCCACGTCCTCGGTGCTGTAGATGCGCGTCAGGCCCCGGTCAAAGAGCAGGCTTGCCTCGGCAGGCAGCTCCTCCTCCCCCTGCCATAAGAGCAGTCTCACCATCACGCCGGGAAATGTGGCAATCTCGAATGCCAGATCCCCGCCCTCGACTATTCTGCCGTCCAGTCCTTCAATCAGATTTCTCGCCAACCCATCGGGGTTGTGGCTGAATGCCTGCGCCAGCGGCTCAACAGCGCTCTTCTGAAAGGCCGGCCAGAAGAGATTTCCGTCTCTGGTCTCTTTAAAGGAGATCCACTCGCCGCAGGGGCTGTATCCCTTCTGCATGAAGCCGATCAGGTAGTGAAGGATAAGCACAGCCTGCATCTGCCCGGCCCGAGCGCCTCCTGCTAGCAGTACCTCTTTCTTCTTTGCCATCAGACGGTAATCTTCTCCAAGCAAAGAGATGCTGCAATCCTGCAAGTCCAGCCGGTCCAGCTCCTCCCAGGCCAGGGATAGCGACGCCTCGTAGCCCATTAAAATCCTCGGCTGCTGGCCAAATACTTCCAGTCGTCTGTGCTCTCGGCGTCCCTTCCGTCCGGGTCTCTGGTCCAGGCCATCTCGTTATCGTCTTCGTCGGTGAGGGCGGCGGTCCTGTCAACCTCTGCTCCACCGGCATCGTTCAGCACCAGGATCTCACCATCTTGAGCCAGCCAGCCGGGCCTCACATCCTGAACATAGTAATCAATGCCTCTGATGACCGTTCCCTTTGGAATAGTGATGGATCTGCCCTCTGAGTTCTTTATGCTCCATCCGCTGAGATCGACATCCTTATCCTCAGTATTGTAAAGCTCAAACCAGGCAGAAACTGCGGTCTTGAATGCGCTCTCCTCTCTTGCGGGATTTGACTCCACCTCATTGATGACAACTGCGCCCTGAGCTGCACCCAGGCAAAAGATTGCTATGGCGCAAAGCCAGGCAATAATCATGCTGCCGCGAAATTTCATTAGCATCTCCTCGCTTTGTGGAATGGCATCTCCTCGATGTTCTTCGATCATATTACTATCGGACAGAATTGGGCAGATTTTTTGCCTGGGCCAGACAGGTGCAAAAAAAGGAAAAAAAGCAAATTGGAAAGCTCAGCTAAAAGAATATCGCTATCTTCCACAGCAAGGGGCAGCATTGATGAGACAGAAGCCCTGACCTGTGCATCCGTTGCCATAGCGCCGGACTGGGGGCAATTGGCTGCGCACTGGGATGCGCCCTCAGCTCCCTGGGCGCATGCCCCAGTGCAATTCTCCAGGCATCCTGCCGGTCCGCAGGAAGCATTGGCCGGGCAGATGCATGACTCGAGTTGTCCGAAAGACAGTCCAATTCCTGCAAGACGCAGGAGAATTGAGATAATCGCTACGAAAAATATTCTAAACCGTAATGGACAATTTTATCAATCATGATTGATGCCCAGTTGATGATACTGATTAGAAAAATGGAAGGTCTTATATGGAACACGTTAAAGTAGATCTTGCTAAAAAGCAAGCAGATGGATATGTGATCGCTCTAGGACCGGTAAATCTGGTGGCCGTCGTCACCGATGTGGGAATGGTGGGCTGTGGAGCTTTTGATGTCGCCGCCCTGAACAACTTCGGCTATCCGGCGGCAAGAGTCAGGCCCTCCCAGGGCAGTTCTATTGCCAGCATTGAGGACCTTCTTAAAGGGATCATCAAAGAAGCAAATCCGGCGGCTCTGAAGCTGGGATTGAAAATAGGACAGAGCGGTAGAGAAGCGCTCGATTTGCTGTAGAGGCAATTGAAAAAGTGTTTTTAACCCACGATTATTATTTCCTTTTCTTTCCGCGCGGCGGCAACGCCGTCTGCAGCTTGTGTGGCAGCTGTGGCGGCTTCTCTTAAGGCCTGCTCGAACTCATCCCGCTCAGTCAGAGATATGCGTGCGCTGCCCTCCGGATAGACCAGCTCCAGCTCCTTTCTCACATCATGTGTGGAAGGCACTCTCAGCAGACGCAGCCCCTCCAATGGCGCCTCAAAGAGGACCTTTCCAGGCGTCCTTACCCAGAGAATGACTCTCTGGCTGGTGATATTCCAAACACCCGGCACCCAGCATTTTATCATGCCTTCTTCATCCCGCAGATATCCAAAGGTCTTGTAGATTACTTCCTCTCCCAGCAAAAGAGGCAGGTGCGTCTGCTGGCTGGCGTAAAGCTCCCGGCTCTCCTTATCCCAGTCTTCCATTATGCCGTACTCGAGCATGGTCTCCATGCCGGCAATCATGGCCCTCAGAGTCACGCCGATGAGAGGAATGCCAGCCACTGAGATGATCAGATCGGCGTTGAGAACCGCACCTTTGGTCAGCAGCCGGTCTAAAACCTCGACCAGACAGCTCTCACGTTCCGGATTCATCCTTCCTCCGAACTGCCCGTTCCAGAGAGTGAGACGAAGCTGAATGGAGCCCAAGGGCCGGTGAACCGCACATAATAGCCCTCTTTGCCGTTGATCTCATCAAGGGTCTCTCCCAGCTCTTTTATGGCCTCATCCGAGACCCGGCAGCAAAAGGAGGCGACTAGCTTCTTGTCTTTATATTTTTCCTCGGCCCAGGAGCTTTTTCCGGCGACCTTCAATTCTTCTGCCAGAGGTTTGATCTTTCCGGAAAACCCTTCTGCCAGCTTTGCAGCCTCTGAGAAAGCCCGATCCTTCATCTTCAGGTCAAGATTGCGTTTGAGCAGGTATGCCTTTCCTTTAGGCTCGTTTTCTATGCGGCTCATCAGATCCTGAAGATCCTGATTATGGACGAGAACCATCTTCTCCAAATACGCAGGATCACAATAGATCTGAATGGAATACTCTGCCGTCCCCTGCATGCGCAAAAGCTCTCCGGCGAGACTTTCGTAGTCCCTGGAAAGCCAGCCTTTGACCGCTTCATCATTGCCCTTGATGATGATATCAAAGGAGAAGGGAAGCACGGTTCCAAACATCCTGGTAGCCTGATCTATTACGTAGCTATGCTCAAGAACCCAATCCTCAGCCAGCTTTCGGTCTTCCGTCCTGTAAGGCTTTTCCTCGCAGGCGTGGACCACTGCGGCGATATCTTTGAATGGTACAATATAGACCTCATTCTTCTCTATACCTATATTTCCCAACCGGACATGGTCATTATTCTCGCCGGTCCTGGCGACAGAGTAAAGGTACCTGGCCTCATTTGCCATTGTCTCAGGACTCCTCTCTCTGGCTCTCTTCTTTCCAGCTTGCTGGGTTCAGGAACTTGTTTATCAGATCCTCCGCAGCCAGATCCAGCTCGCCCCGGACCTGCTCAACTGCCCCGTCGATGTGGTTGTCCGACTTTATCTTATCAAGGGCCTCAGTCAATTCGGAAAGTGCCTCTCCCAGCCTTTCTATTTCGCTATCGCTGAGACGGCCGCTCTCCATTCTCCTCAGTGCCTGTCTCTCCAGCAGCTCCTGGATGATCTCCACCAGTGCCACTACCAGCCCCAATAGCCCGTCCTTCAGGTTTCCTTCATCCAGGTTGACAGACATTTTCTGTCCTAATCCAGCCGGAGGTGGAGTATGCCGTTTTTGAAGCTCTTTTCAACGATGGACTTTGCCGGCCTTGGAATTGCTATCTTCTTACTGAACTGGCCGGCGTTAATCTCCAGAGACTCTCCTACCAGATTCATCGATAGCTCCTCCTCTGAGATCCCGGGCAGCTCAGCGATGATTATTATGCCATCCTTTCCATCCATAACATCCACGATCGGCTCCCTGTGAGGTGCTGAATCAGGCATCTTGACGCTCTCCGTCTGAGGTGCCGTTCTCCGGGCGGCATGGCCCGCTCTTCCGCTAAGCGGCCTGGTGGAGAAATGGTAGTCGACAACCGGCTTGCTGGACCATCCCACATCGATCCGGTGCTTTATTTCTGCATCCGTTTCCGCTATTTTCTTGCGGAATTCCGGAGAGGACTCTTCCAGGGACTTGATTATCCCACCCAGGCCGGGGATGAACTGGCTGACCACGTTATGCACTATTCCCCCCATTTGAATGTCTGCACCCTGTTTAAAGGCCCCTTTTTCCAGTTCCTCAATTCTCTTTTCCAGCCGGGCGATCTTCTCGGCATCCTCTTTGCTCTTGTTCGCGTCCTTTTCTTTTGAGTCATCTACCATGAGTATCACTTCCTGGTTCAATCATAATTTCCAATGCTGGGCCGGATGATGGGCAGAGGTGACTGGCTCGACCAGCCGCAGATAGGACATCCTTCCCGGATGAGCTGATCTTCATCTCTCCGATTGCCGCATTCTGGACATAAGGCCTTGGGCTTGGCCGCATCTTTCCAGCCGGGCGCTTTCAGATTGGTGCCAGCAGGCATCTCCAGTCCATACTTAGCCGCTGTCTCAAAGGATGCCAGAACAGCTCGAATCTTGATGCCCAGAAGCTCTGTGCCTGCCAGAGATACCGCAATATCGGCATTGATTACCAGCCCCTTGTCAAGGATTCTCTCCACAATATCAGCCAGATTTTGGCTCTTTGTTGGCGCCAGCGAATTCATTTCTGCCTCCTTGCTGCTCCCGCTTACCCTCGGTTGGCCATATCGCTTCTGATTCGCCTTCTATGAGCCAGTATCTTGGCCCTGTGGATGAGCCTCTGTGTGCGCTGGATCATTCTCACGCCTTTCCTTTGCGCGTGCCACTTTATTTTTATATTATGATTATTATTCCTAGAACTCTCATACCATTTTCTTTTTGTCTGCATGAGCGCCGGGCGGACCTCATCCCGGATCCTTCTTCTATGAGCAGTCACCTGGGCATGCTGACGTCTCCTGTTGTCCAGAACCTTTTGGCTAAGAGGGGTCATTGTCTCATATCTCCGCAAAATTATGCTTTTTCATTTTCAAATCCGATCTGCACTCTTCCATGGTAAATTGCTCGAATGAAGCCGGAATACTCCAGAGATCCTGAAAACGGCCGCTGGCACTCATCATTTTCATCCATCTCCATAAGCATCTGCCAGAATCGTCCTGCATTTTCTGCCGGCTGAGCTTTGTCGTTTTCCGATTCATCCGCCATATCCTATCCCAGTATGTCCACCCTGCAGCCCAGGTCCATCTCCAGAACCTTCTGAGCCACATCCAGCTTATGTAGCAGCTTGGAGTTCGTCTGTTCGTATTCCTGGCGATCGATCTCTCCAAATTCATATAACAAGCGGGTCTCCTTGATCTGGTCTCTGATCTTTTCCGGATTGTAATATCCTTTCAAAGCGTATTTCTGGATCTGCTCTAAAGTCCAGATCATATCCAGCCCGGGAACGGAGATTCCAATCGACCGTAGAACAATATCGTCTATTATGAACATCTATCTGAATCCCCTTCGTTTTCCTCCCAGGATGTGAATGTCCACAAAGTTGTAAGCCGGCCAGGGACCGGAGTATTGCACCTTCATATCATGATATTTTTCTTTGAGCCTGCCTACCTCTGCTGAAAACCCATCTATTGCAGACTTTTCCACCAGAAAAGTGCTGTTCAATATCAGCCGATCCGAAAAGAGCTTAAGTCTCTTGCTGTCCGATGAGACCGTCAGAAGATTTTGCAGAAAATCGGCGCTGCATTCTTCCCTTTGGGCGCTTTCCATGGATTCCTTCTCTTTGGGAAGAAATACCTTGATGCCCAGTTCTACCTTGCCGTCGATAATCGGGATGGCCTTTTCCATTGCCTGATAGCCGGCACTCATGGCGATTTGCAGAAGCTTCTTGCTCTTGAATGCCATGCCAAAGGCAACGGGAATTATGCTGTACTCCTGCATCACCCTTTCGACCACATTTCTGTGGACTTCGACCTCCTCTTCATTGACAGCATAATCCCTGTATAGCACATCGCTCACAACCGGGCTGAGGTCTCTGTAGTCCATGGTGTAGACTTCACTTCCATCAACACCAAGGTTCCCAAAGCTCTTTCTCTCCGTGATTGGAGAAGGAATGACGCAATAGACATACCTGCCCAGCAAATCGGGGACGGCCTTCTCCGCTTTGCGAATCCTTCTTACCAAGGAGCTACACCTCTTCCTCAATCATCTCCATGTCAGATCTTCTGCGCAGCATTATCCTCTTGTAGCCAAGAAGCTCCCCATCGAGGTCGAATTTCATCTCGTACCTTCCAATGATATCCTGCGTGTCCGGCACAGATTTTCTTTCCAGAATCTCGATCTCAGCCACCCAGCCTTCAGCATCCTTGTTAAGGCTGATTACGCTTTCGACCTTTTTCTTCAGCATCGTCTCTGCAGCTTGGTTTGCTGACTCTAGAATCTCCTGAATCTTTGGCTTACCGCTCATGTGCTGTCACCTGTGGTGTGTAGATAGAGAGCTCTCCGTTGATGGGGATGACTTCTACTCCTTTTCCCTCTAATTCATGAATCCTCTCTTTCAATTTATATTTATCTACATTGTCAGCCAAATGATAGTAGCGAAGAAAAGAGGCAAGCCTGTGTCTGCGCGCTTTTACGGCATCTCTGCCAAGGGCTTCCTCCTCAAAAGTTCCATCAGGTTTGAGAGTAAAATAAAATGTTGCCCCTATTTGCCTGCCATCCTGCATTCTCGCTCTGATGACCAGGGCATCCGTCTCATTGAATGCGATTCCGGGAGGCTTCTTGCGAAATAGCTGGCTTATCTTATAAACACCTGCCTCTTCGACTACCGCGGTTTGTGGTGGCATATTCGATCCCTGGAGCAGACTCAATCAGCCGACTCTCTGACCAGCCTCTTCTTCTCTTCCATGTCCTTTGGCGAGCAGGTCTTGTTGGCTATGACATCGATGCACATCTGCTGGAAATCTATTGTCAGATCCTCTCTGTCGCTGAGAGTCTGCATGCCTTTGGCGATCATGATGCAAGCTCTGGTTCCGGGCTTCTGGGAATCAGGCAGCTTTTCTCTGATCGATCTTATCGTCTTCACAATTTTCTCTGCTTTTTCCCGGGAGATTCCCGTGTGCTCCATAACAATTCGAACCTCAGTGTCCTGGCCGTAGTAGTCGGCATATATGCCCACCATTCTATCGAGCAGCGCATCCTGCGGCCTGTGAATTCCGGCATATTCAATGGAATTGCTGGTGAGGATGGCTCTGAAATCCGGATGGACTTTTATATATCTTTCCTCGCCGAATTTGGTCGGAAGTTCCAGAATGCCTTCTTCAAAGACAGACAGGAGAACGTTATTTGATGCCGGCTTTGTTCTGGAGAACTCGTTGTAGATGAGGGTGTATCCGTACTTGCAGGCCAGAGATAGAGGATTATCAACCCATTCGATCTTCATGGTATCTCTCGTCTTAAAGACATTATGAACGTAGTTGTCTCTGACGCTCTCGCTCTCCATCTGAGAGTAGCCGCCGATCAGATCGGATGTGGTTATGGCTTCATCTCCGTTTATCCAGACAACTGGCCGCCCAAGGCTCTTGGCGACATGCACTGCCATGCTGGTCTTGCCGCAGCCTGTCGGACCGATCAGATGGACGGGATAGCCTGCCTGTAGCCAGAGGGAGAGGCGGTTTTCCATCTCCATTACCTCAGAGGTGCTGATGAAATGGTTTGCCTCCGGCATGAGGAAAGCTTCTTCTATGGCCTTATGCCTGGCTTCTTCAGAGATCAATTCGTAGCTGCAATCCATATTGGCCGGAGATTTGATCCTGACCTGAATGCTGGGGTCATTTGATCCAGCTTTGGATTTGCGAGACATCTCGACAGCTTTTTTCTCAGAAGCGGTCATATGGACTGCTTCTCCCCTCACCCTCCTGGGATGTGATTCAACATACGGCATCGCTTGGCACCTTCATGGAATTTACGATAATAATAAAAGGTCTACTAAGGGGTTTACCCATAGTAGAAATCACGGACATAGTTCTTTAGATCCTGCTCTTGATACCTGAGGATCTCGTTTTGGAAAGATGCTGCTCTTCCCTGAAGCTCTCTGGCACCGGAATACATCCTGGAGACAGCCTCGCGGTTCTCCTTTATCTGTGAGTTGAGATTGCTCTGAAACTTTGCCAGACCATTCTGCAAATTCCTGCATCCCTCATCTCTGATGTTCTTTCCGGCTTTCTGAAACTCACGAGCCATCTTTTCCTGGGAGGAAATTATCTCATGGGCACCAGAATGCATTCTTGCGACAGCGTCTGAATTTTCCTTGATTTGGGCATCAATAGACCGCTTGAATTGCACCTGAGCCTGATCGAATCTCCTCTGACCGTCCTCGATCATCTTTTGAGCTTCCGAGTGCATATTTCTTGATAGTATGTTGCTAGCAGCATGGAACTCTTTCACCGATTTGGTCATGTTTCGGATCCCTTCATCACGGATATCTTTGCCAGCCTTCTTGAGATCTGTGGCTTTGTTGTTGATTGCATTGGCTTTTGCCAAGACACCCTTGCTGCCTAAGCCAGCTGATTTAGCTTGGCTCTTTGGTTTTTCGACCATTGGAGTCACTTTAGCAATCACGTCATTTTTTGTTTTCTCGACCACGGACGTCTCTTTAGGACTCATATTTGCAGCGGGCTTGGGGGCCTCTTTTTGCTTCTTCATGGCCTCAATGATGAATTCGGCCAATTGGGACTTTGTTCCGCCCAAGCTCTCCAAACCATACTTCAGAGCCAGTTCTTCCAGATCTCGACGAGTATGTTTTGTTACAAGCTCGTCGAAGGTCTCAATTTTGCCGGTTGCATAATCTTCCATGGCTCTTCCTCCTAAATAAATTATAAGAGATCAGCACTAAGCTGGAACCCCAGGAGTAGCGCCGATGGCAGCCTGCTCGATCTTAGCCATCTCCTCAGAGTAGTGCAGGAAGGTATCAACGGATGCTACGACAACTCGAGCCTCAACGGTCAGGATCTCAATTCCCACCAGGCTGA
>DAONES010000024.1:0-23003 GCA_035403205.1 Methanothrix sp.
TTCTGTCTCAGCCTGCTTAATTGTCTCAAAATGATTCTTTACAACAAAAATTTTGCTAGATCCTGAAGAGTGATCAATGCAATTGAGTCTATCAAGTTCAATTTTTAAAAAGCTACGGTTATTATAAGGCCCCAATTCTTCCAGAAGATTCAATCCTTTGTATGTATCTAACTCTTCAACGTAAAAGCTATGCCCTAAATTCAATTTTAAAATTGATTTATCTGCACATGAAAGAAATCCTAATATCTCTATCGTTCCCCTGAGTTCATTGGAAATTCAATCATATGACAATGCATTTTATTATTTATATTTAGTGCATTATTAGCAAAGGTCTAAAAATCAAACAGCGACTTCTGCTTCTTTTCCCCAGCCGCAGGCGCCTTCCGCTCCGCCCGGCTATCGCCCTCTGCCTTCTTCGGCCTGCCCCTCTTGCGTGGCTGGGCTGGCGCGCTCGCTTCCGCCTCCCCGCTAGCCACTGGCTCCTCATGCTGGGGCTTGACCTCCGGCGCTGCCGTGGCTGCCGCCTCCGCCCTGGGCGGCTCCGTCTCCGCGGCCTTCTCGGCGCTCGGCTGCATGGCCTCCGTCAAGCCCGCGCCCACCTGCAGCACCCCCGCATCCGCCAGCGCGGACTGCGTCTGTGCCGACGCTGCACTCGTCAGTGGCGTGCCACCCAGCGGCTGCTGTGATGTGCCTGTGCCATGCCAGGAGAACTCAATATCCTCAAACACTTCCTCCGCCCGCAGCTTCATCGCCCCCTCGAAGATGTTCTGCACCTTCTTGGTGGAAGTAGTGCTTCCCAGGAGCAGAGCGATCTCATCGGCATCCAGCTCCAGCTCCGCAGCCAGTGGGATGGCCTTCCTCTTGTCTACCAGAAGCAGCCCCACAAAGCCCATCAGCTCCGCCCGCACAAAGGCCGCTGAGACATGGCAGTGCCTGCCGATCTTTTTTGCAGCCGAGTCCCGAATGCTGCGCGCCTTCCTGGTCTGGCCCATCTGCCTCCAGCGGCTTGGTGGCCGGAATGCCACATAGCCGTGCCGGGCTGCGGCCTTGGCCGCCTGCACTCCTCCGGTCATGAGAAAGCTCGCGTATCTCCACAGCCCGTAGTTCTGCCGGACCCGGACCCGACCCAGGAATACATCCGCCCGCGCCAGCTGCTCATAACCCCTCCAGAGGTCCTCGCCTTTGTATGCCAGAGGCAGGTTCTCGTCCACCCAGCCGATGAGGTCCTCAGGGCTCTCGTCGAGCGCGTAGCTGGCCTGAAGGGCTTCCTTGGCACTATTGCCTTTGAAGATGACCTCCAAAACCCGGAAGATGGACGACTTGACATCGCGCTCCGCCGTGGCTACATCTTCTTTGGCCAGAGCCTTCTGGCCCTGGGCGGCAGCCTGCAAATCGTTAACCCCGGAGCGCATGTCCCCTCCGGCACGCTCGGCAATCATCATCAGGGCATCGGGATCGCAATCAACGCCCTCCGCCCGGCAGATCTCCCTCAGAGCCTGGGCGATGGTGGTGGAGCGCACCGACCGGAACTGTATCCCCTTGGCCGCGTCCCGCAGTTGCTTTTCGATTTCGTAATACTCATTGGCGATGAGCAGAACCGGCTGGCGGGTGTCCCTGACCAGCCGCAGCATGGCAGCCGCCCCTCCCCGGTCCGCGGAGCCATGCAGGTTGTCCGCTTCATCAAGAATGACCAGCCGCGGCTTGCCTGAAAAGGTCATTGAGCGCGAGGCCGGCCCGGCGATCTTTTCAATCATGCCTGCCGTGCGGGCGTCAGAGGCATTCATCTCGATGTAATCCCAGTCAAACTCCCGCGCCAGGGCAAGAGCCGCCGATGTCTTGCCGGTTCCCGCCGGCCCGTAAAGTATCGCGGCCCCGGTGATGGGCCTGCCACTCTCCCAGGACTCGGCCCATGCCCTCAGCTCATCGATGGCCTTGCCGTTTCCTAAAACCTGTTTGAGAGTATCGGGCCGGTACTTCTCAGTCCACTTAACCGCAGGGGGCATTTTTACCTCAGAACTGACTGAACAATTGACTGCCTGACTACCTGTCTACTTAACTGCCTGTCTGCCTGTTGGGCAGACTACCAGACGCCCTCTCTGCCGGTCATCTCCTCAATCTCGATCTCCCAGATGGTCATGGGCATCCTCTCCAGCTCCTCGCGAGAGAACTTCTTGCCGCCGTGACCGCCAAGGCCCTTCTCGGTAAAGGCATCAAACATCCTCTGCTTTGCTTGCACGCTATCGGAAAGGTGGCAACTGCCATAGGCCAGGACGCTCGCCCATCTCTCCTTCTCCAGAAGGTCTACCTGAAAACAAACTCGGGGATTAAGAGTGGCATACTCTACCTTCCGTCCCCCGCCCCGGGAGTGAAGGTAAATCTTGCCGTCCTGATAAACGTAGGACATGGGAATGACATACGGCTGATCGTCTTTGGACAGAGCCAACCGGCCGTATCTGGCTTTAGAAAAAAGAATCGTGCATTCATCCTGAGATAGATCCCTGGGCTTCATATCGGAAAAGTTGGTCTCTCATGCATTTAATTTTTGCCTTTTCAAGGCGCCCTTCATGGCCGGCTTGAAAAGAAAGCTCCTGCAATCAGCAGAATCATTCCCAGAGCAATCATGGGCACCCCGGGAAACGCCGTCTCTACCTGAAACTTGGTGGACCCTGCCTCCGCGCCTATCAGCTTGAAGCTATCGTTCTGCATATCTCCGTTCTTGCTATCCAGAACCTGAACCCCCACCAGAGCAATCCCGGTGAGAATCACCAGCACCCCCATCACAGCAGCGATATTCACATTAACCATTGTTCATCCCCTTCGAGTACAAATTATTCAGCACCTTGGATATAATGGTTTGCCTACTATTATCTGATCTCACGATTCCACCACTCGATCACGTCGCTAGATCTCATCGCTAGATCCCACAGCAAAATCCCGCCGCATAAGCCGAGATCAAATTCTGCCCTAAAGTCTCTACGCCAAAAAGGTTTTACCTTGGCAGCATCTTCTCACATGGAATGTTCAACAAGATCCTGATAGCCAATAGGGGAGAGATCGCCATACGGGTGATGCGCGCCTGCCGGGAGCTTGGCATCTCGACAGTGGCCGTCTACTCTGAAGCGGACAAGAACGCCCTTTTCGCCAAATATGCAGACGAAGCAGTCTTCATCGGGCCGGCCCCCTCCCGCGAGAGTTACCTGCGTATCGACAATATAATTAAAGCTGCTATGGATACCGGAGCTGAGGCCATCCATCCCGGTTACGGCTTCCTTTCTGAGAATACCAACTTCGCAGCCGCCTGCGTGGAAAACGGCATCATCTTCATAGGCCCGCCGTCTTCGTCCATTGACGCCATGGGCTCGAAGATCACCGCCCGCCAGACAATGAAGGACGCAGGCGTTCCCATCGTGCCCGGAATCGAGGAGGGAATCAGCGATCCGGATGAGGCTGTGAATATCGCTGAGAACATAGGCTACCCCATTATCCTCAAGCCAGCAGCAGGCGGCGGAGGAATCGGCATGAAGATCGTGCAGAGTCGCGAGGAACTCTTGCCGGCTTTGGCCTCCTCCCAATCGGTAGCCAGGAGCGCTTTCGGCGATGACACCATCTATATCGAAAAGTATCTTCGAGAGCCCAGGCATATCGAATTTCAGGTCCTGGCCGACAATTATGGCAAGACCATCTACGTCTCCGACCGGGAGTGCTCCATTCAGCGCCGCCATCAAAAGCTGATTGAGGAATCCCCTTCGCCCGTCATGACCGAAGAGCTGCGCGAGAGGATGGGCTCCATCGCCGTCAAGGCTGCCAAAGCCATCGGCTACTCCAGCGCCGGCACAGTGGAGTTCATGTATTCGCGAGGAGACTTCTACTTCCTGGAGATGAACACCCGCCTGCAAGTAGAGCATCCCATCACAGAGATGGTAACCGGCGTGGACCTTGCCAAAGAGCAGATCCTCGTGGCTGCAGGCTACCCGCTGGGATACGACCAGTCCGACATGAAGATCAGAGGCTGGGCGATAGAATGCCGCATAAATGCCGAGGACCCGCTAAACGATTTCGCCCCCAGTCCGGGAAAGATCAAGCGCTACCGCAGCCCTGGCGGCCCGGGAATAAGGGTAGACAGCGGAGTCTATACCGGCTATGTCATCCCGCCGTTTTACGATTCCCTCATCTCCAAACTGGTGGCCCACGGAAAAGATCGCAAAGAAGCAATCGCCAGAATGGAGCGGGCCCTCTACGAGTACATCATCGTAGGAGTCAAGACCAATTTGATCTTCCACAAAGCAGTTCTCAGAAACAGCCGGTTCCGGAGCGGAGACATCAACACTCACTTCATCAAGGATGAGAACATCGTCGAGGCGGTAAAGGTCGTGGCAGTTGAGGATTACGAGAAGGGCATGTCGCTGGCGTCCGCCTTGGGCGCAGACAACCGCCAGATTGCTGCCATATCTGCCGCTGTGGGGTCGTACCTCGCCAAGAACCATGCCGAGGAGAAGAGTTGAAGTTGGCAGCACTAGATCTCCTCTCATTTTTGGCCTCAGGAGAGTGGGTATCGGGCGAGGAGATTGCCAGGAAGCTCGGCGTCTCCCGAGCCGCAGTCTGCAAGCAGGTCAAGACCCTTCGCCAGAGAGGCTATGAGATCTCATCCTCCACTGGGAAGGGCTACCGCCTGGTCGGAAAGGCCGATCTGCTGGACGCGGACCGGATAAGCCGCAGCCTGAAGACTGCCTGGTTAGGAAGAGATCTGCAGGTCGAGAGGCAGGTCAACTCCACCAATGGGGTAGCCATATCGAGAGTATCCTCTTCGCCCAGCGGCTCAGTCATACTGGCCGAGATCCAGACCGCTGGCAAGGGCAGGCTCTCCCGGCCCTGGGCTTCGCCGCCCGGTGGAATCTGGATGAGCCTCATCCTGAAGCCGACAATGCCGCTCAACCAGGTCTACCGGATCAACATGGCTGTGAGCGTGGCCCTCTGCCGGGTCCTATCAACCCAGTTCGGACTGAATGCAGGCATCAAGTGGCCCAACGACCTCTTGATCGGGCAATTCAAGATCTGCGGCATACTCATGGAGGTAGGTGCACAGGTGGACAGGCTGGACTATGCCGTGGTGGGAATAGGCTTGAACGCCAACAACGACATATCTCAGTTTCCTGCCGAATGGAGATCAACAACTCTCGCGTCCCAGCTTGGCCATGAAATCGACCGGTGCGATCTTATCGCTCGAATTCTTCAGGATATTGAAGTGGCATACGAAAACATGGAAAGCAAGGAGATCTTCGAAGAATGGCGCCGCCGCTCGGTCACTCTGAACCGGCAGGTGCTCATCACCTCTGCGACAGGTGACCGGATAGGTAGAGCCGTGGACCTGGCAGAGGACGGTGCCCTTATCCTGGAGATCGAAGGGAAGCGAGAAAGGATTCTGGCCGGAGACTGCATCCATCTGCGAGACGCCCAAGCAGCATCAATCGCATCAATAGCATCAACTGCATCAGCATTAACCGCATCGGCTGCCGGGGCAAACTGGGAGGAAAGATGAGGCCGAGAAAGGTGCGTGGCATCGCCAGAGATACGCTGCGATTCATCATGGAGGCATCCCGGTCATCTCTGCCCGTGGAGTTCGCGGGGCTGCTTCAGGTCGATCTGGAGATCATCACCGAGGTCCTCATTCTGCCAGGCACGGAAAACTCCAGGATGAGCGCTCTGATTCGTCTTTACATGCTTCCCAACATGTCTGTGGCAGGATCGGTTCACAGCCATCCCTCAGGAGATCTCAGGCCGTCTGAGCCCGACCTGCAATTTTTCTCCCGTACCGGAGACTTTAATATCATCGTCGGTCCGCCATTTGATGAGAGGAGCTTTGTCTGCTACGACCGCATGGGACGGCAGCGCGATCTGGCAATTCTGGATGTGGATTTTAAGGACGAAGGCTTTGATGAGGACTTTGAAGACGAATTTGATGGCGAATACGACGGGGACCGACTTTGACCCTGGTAGTGGCCACCGGCACTTTTGACCTCCTTCATCCCGGCCATGTCCTCTATCTGGAGCGCTCGCGAGCTTTGGGCGACGAGCTGGTCGTCATCGTTGCCAGAGACGTGAATGTGCGCCACAAGCCCAAACCCATACTTCCCGAGCAGCAGAGGCTGAGGATGATCTCGTCTCTCAAGGTCGTGGACAGAGCCGTGCTGGGCGAAGTCGGGGATATCTTCCGTACAATAGAGCAGCTAGAGCCGGATATAATCACTCTGGGGTATGATCAGCATTTTGATGAGTCCATGCTGCAAAGAGAGCTGCTCCGTCGTGGCCTTCATCCCAGAATTGTGCGCATTGAGGATCATGAGCCCGGCGCTCTTTGCAGCTCCAGCCGGATCGTAAATAAGATCCTGGAGCGCTTTCGCGGACGCCGAATCTGATCTAGAAATGTTGCAGTTAATAATATCGTTAATGATGCAGTTGATGATGCCGTTAAGTACTTATACCGTACTCTCATCTTCGGGCCTGATGGCCAGAGTTGCAGTTGGAGGAACCTTCGATCCCATTCATGATGGGCATATCTCATTGCTGAGGCGTGCTTATGAGCTGGGAAAAGAAGGAGAGGTGGTAATCGGCCTGACCTCTGATGAGATGGCCAGAGAGAGCCGGACCCGCTTTGTTAATGATTTTGAGGTTCGGGCGAACAATTTGCGGGCGGTGGTGAAGAGGTGTTTTGGCATCGAGCATGCCCTCATCACAAAGATAGACGATCAATGCGGCTCCTCAATCTATGAAGACTTCGATTTCATCGTCGTCTCTCCCGAGACCATGCCCATGGCTGAGAAGATCAACCGGCTCAGATCCAGGAAGAACCTCAAGCCGCTGCAGATATCCGTAATCGAATACAAGATGGCACAGGACCTCGTGCGCATCAGCTCCACCAGGATCTACGAAGGCAAGATCGACAAGCATGGCAAGGTTCTAATTGGCTAGATTTTCGGTCGAATTCTTGCCAGGACCAGAGCAAATGGCGATAAATGGCTATCATTCAACAGTCAGGTTTTTTTATTAAGAATGGTGTGATGACTTATGCCAAGTGCTGTGCCGGGTGCGGATGATCATTTCAGGCCAAAAGCAGTCTGCGACCACTTCTTGAAGATAACGACATTAAAACACCCATCCCGCGATGAGGCTCATCCCGAGGATGGCAATGAGGATGAGGTGCGGGACTATGTGGCCGGGTGCATCGATAAAATCAAAAATATTGACAAGCCCATATTTTATGAGCCGAAAGCGACTGATGCCGGCAGGAGAGTTATCGTTGCCCGCAGAAAAGGGTCTGGAGACTACTCCCTGGCTCCATACGTCACCCTGCAAGCGCATATGGATATGGTATGCTTTCCGAAGAACGATATCTTTCCCCTGAATGTCTTCGACTACGACCTAAATGGGGAGAAATGGATAAAGGCCGGGGATCTGGAGAGCATCAATGATCCGAGGAAGGGAACCACACTCGGCGCGGATGACGGGATAGGTGTGGCAACCGCTCTCGCCCTCCTGGAGGATGAGACTTTGCAGGAGTATCCTCTGGAGTGCTTCTTTACCGTCCAGGAAGAAAATGATATGGGCGGAGCAGAGCATTTCGATAAGAGCCTGCTTTCAGGCAGAAAGTACATCAACCTTGATGCAGAGAATGTGACAACCATATTTTACGGATGCGCAGGCGGCTGCGATTTTTCGTTCTCGGGAAATATTGAGCGGTCGGAGATGGAGAAGGATTTCACAGTCCTGAATGTCTCTCTTTTCGGCCTTCGCGGGGGACACTCTGGAGTTGATATCAACAAGGGTCGGCTCAATGCCATCAAAGGCCTGGCGGAAATTCTATTCAACCTCGATGAGCGGACCGCTTGCCGGGATGATGGAGGGGCATCCGGTTTCGATCTTCGCCTCATTTCCATGCAGAGGGATGAACAGGCCAAGATGAACTCCATTCCCAGCAGCGCGAGTGCGGTCGTTGCCATTCCAAAGGCCAGGAAGGAGAGCTTTGAGAACTGTCTGGCCTCTCAATGTAATGCAATAAAATCTCTCTATCAGCCGGAGGAGGACAAATTCGTCTGGCAGTTCTGCTGGCAGGGGGCTATGGAGGCGAGGCCTTTGACCAGGGCATCAACTGATGCTCTTCTATGCCTTCTCTGCCGGATACCTCATGGAGTCTTCCGGATGATCCCGGAAAACGTCAAGCTGGTCGAGACATCGAGCAATCTCGCCAATATTGTGATAAAAAATGACACCGTAGTCATCAAGGGGTCAAACCGCAGCTCCAATAGTGCTCACATGAAGGCCCTGCAGAATATAGAGGACAGCATTGGCGCCTGCTTTAATTATGCGGTAGCGTTTACCGATGGCTATCCCGCCTGGCAGCCGAACGAGAACTCCCCGCTTCTGGCAATGGCAAAAGAGGTTTACGGAAGCAAATATCCCGGATATGACGCGACAGTGATTCATGCCGGCCTGGAATGCAGCCAAGTGGTGGACAAATACGGCAGCGATATAGACTGCATCTCCATCGGTCCCGCCATTGTCGATCCCCATTCGGGCGGCGAGCGGCTAAAAGCATCGACCGTTGAGCAATTCTATGATGCGGTAGGGCAGATTATTCACAGGATATTCCAAAAGGCGTAACTGAGAGATAGCCGATCTGGAATGATCAGAATCAAATTATCGGAGGAAAGCCCTCGTCATACTTTTTCCTGATCATAAGTTTGAGCTGAAGAGCACAGGGTTCAGACCCGTGCAGGTGGGAAAAGCGAAAGATTCCTAGAGCTTTTGGATCAATTGATATCCTCAGTGTAGTGCAACTTCCCACTTCCAGCCCAATGATGCAGCCTTGGCAAGAGCATCATCAGAATCATCTTTGAGTCCGATCTTATTGAGGACCTCTCCCTTAAAATGCCATGCAGCCGGATCGGAGGCGTTGATCTCCAGCGCCTCTTCGAAAGAAGCCAAAGCATCTTCATATCGGTTAAGTCGATTCAAAGCAATTCCGCGGTAAATCCAAGCAGAAGCAGATGATATATCCGTCTCCAGCACTTCGTCAAAACATCTTATGGCATCATCATAGCGGCATAAATTCATAAAAGTTATTCCCTCGCAAAACCACGTCTTTATGTCGCAGGGGTCGATCTCAATTGCCTTTTCATAGCAGAAAATGGCATCTTCATAGTTCTGCAATTGAGCAAGCGCATTGCCCTTGTTGTTCCATGCATCGAAGTAGTTCTGATCAATGTCTGTAGCTCGCTCAAAGCACTCCACTGCATCATTATATCTATGCATGGTAAAGAGAATATTGCCTTTGTTGTTCCAGGCCATGGCATAATTGGGATTGCTTTCGAGGGCATTCTCAAAGGATTTAATGGCTTCATCGTAGAGCTCCAGGTTCTTCATTGTAACTCCTCGATTATTCCATGCATCGGCATTCTCTGGGTCCAATTCCAATGCTCTATCAAAGGATCTGATGGCATCTTCATATTGGCCCATCTCATCCAGAGTAAGAGCTCTATTGTACCATGAGGAAACATTCCTTTCGTCGAGTTCCTTAGCTTTATCAAAGCACTTCATAGCCTCGCTGTAACGGATTAGTCTCTTTAAAACAATTCCTTTATTATTCCAGAACTTCGAGCTATCTGGATTAATTTCTATGGCCTTGTCGTAGCTAGATAGTGCATCATTGTACCGACCAAGTTCGTATAGGCAAATGCCTCTATCAAACCATATGGAACTATTGAGAGGATCTATCTTCTGGGCTTCATTGTAGGATTCCAAGGCATCCTCGTGGCAGCCCAAATACTTGTATAGAATTTCGGCCTTAGAGCACCATCCGGCATAGTTCTTTGGATCGATCATGACCAAGTTGTCAAAGCAGATAAGTGCCTCTTTATATTGACCATGCTTTCTTCTAAGTAGGCCTTTGTTTTGCCAAGCCCTGGTGTCCCAAGGTTTTATATCCAAAATCGCATCGTAGCATCTCATGGCCTCGTCATATCGTCCTAGTTTGTCCAATGTTACTCCTTTGTTATTCCAGGCATCTAAATGGCGACTATCTATATTCAACGCACTTTCAAAGGACGAAAGAGCTTCTTCGTAAAAGCCCTGCTTAAATAGCGCCAAACCTCTTTCAAACCAAGCCTCCGGATTTGTGGGGCTGATTACCGTCGCTTTTTCATAGCATTTTGCCGCCGCTTCAAAATGCTCATTTTTGTAGAAGTTCACACCAGCCGTCAAGAAATAGGATACATAGTCATCCTTTACCGGGACTAAGGCGTTTTCCGATGTACAGCTGGCGGAAATGGGCGGCAAGATCATGGCTTTCTTTATGTTGATTAATTTATTGTTAATCTTTAAGAGCTCCTCACCATCCTTTATTTTCTGAAGAGCTAGGTACTTGCCGTACAATGCTCCCTTTAGCGATGGATTGATTCCAAGAGCTCTATCAAAAGAAGCTGCAGCTTCCTGGTAGCGGGCCAAGTTCCCAAGAGCTTTGCCTCTACCCATCCAGGCATCAATAAATGAGATATTTATCTTTAGTGCCTTTTCATATGCCGAAATAGCATCCTTATACCTGCCCAGCTTGCTCATGGCATTGCCCATGCCGACCCAGGCGTCAATGAGCTGTGGGTTTATCCCCAGAGCTTTCCCATAGTCGTCAATAGCCTCTTCGTACCTGCCAATTCTGCAGAGCACATTGGCTCTGTTCTTGAAGGCTTTAAGAGAGCGAGGATTTATTTCAAGTGCTCTTTTATAATATTTCAGAGCATTTTCGAATTGACCTAAATCCGAAAGGTCCAAACCTCTTTCGCACCAATAAACCTCTATCGAGGAACTTGTTTCTTCTGCCTTGTCATAGAGATTATATCTTTTGAGCATAATTGGCTGGATCTCTGCGAGTACATCCTTACTTTTCGTTTTTTGATGTACTGCTTCATCGATGTAATCATCTTGATTCAGCTGCTCCTCGGTGGCTCTTTTTCTCCCCACAGGTTTTCGGCCAATTTTATTGAAAAGGGAATCGATTCGAGCCTTTAAAGATGCGATAAATCTTTTTTTATAATTTTTATCTAAATTATCTAATGCTTTTTCAATCGCTTCTGCTATTCGAGATAGGCTGAATCCTTGTGAAGTAGATCGCTCCGTAGGAGTCATGGCATTACCAAATTAATTACTCAATAAAGATCTTTTTAACTATTAAAGCTTTTTCCCATTAATATTATGATTAGGTATTCTTTATGCATATGCCTAAAATCCAATACATTAGATACTTAATAATTGAATGGCGATCATGACACAGTATTCTTAAAAAAGGGTTTGGACGATATCCGACATATAATATTAAAAAATAAATTTAATATAAAACTCCTAGTGATTTGCTCATTTAATTAGCGACCTCTCCGCAAATCCCCAAAGAATGACTCGCCAGACAAAGTTTGCAGTCCAGCTCCTCTCCGGTTTCGCATACTTGGCCTTTAAATCGCTCTGCATTTCTGCACTTATTCTGGATTTATTCAAGATGCATTTCATGCGATATTTGTCTTCTTGGGATAATTGCCTTGCAAACTCGCTCAATCGATCCGCATCATCTTCAAACATTCATAACCCCCGAAATTATTGAGATAAGGACATCTGTGCCATTTCTCCTGTTGTGCACATCACATTGCCGGCCATTCTCTTTCGTCTAGATGGCATTTGATCATCTGTGGTTGTTAAATAATTCGATAGCCGCTCTTTATATGCCTTGTTGCCTCCAATGCTGTCTATGATCGGTTCCAAGACTCCCTCTGAAGACCATTTCTTCAGTCTTGAATGAATTGAAAGATAGGATCCATATTTGCGAGGAACATCTTTCCAGGTGCAGCCTGTTTCCAAAGCATATCGAATGCCATCAATAATTTGCCGATCATCAGTCTTTAAATTCCAGCTGTAAGGCTGAGCAGGAATATATTGTTTTACGTAATTCCATTTGTCGTCACTCAATTCTGTGAAGCTGTCGATGCCTTTTCTCAGATACTTGTTGATAAGATCAAAGACCATTTGCTTATCTTCGCAGGGAAATCGAGCTGAGACAGAGAGTTCAATTTTGCTGTCGAATATCTCTTTTGGATATATTCCTTCGCGACTAGGCTTCGTGGGAGATATATTTGGATATGCATCAAATTGCCATGGTTTTAGCCTTTCCCCTTCATAACCTAATATCCTGTAACACAGCCAATCGTTAACCTCGGGATGCTTCTGAATCCGGTCGCCTAGAGATCTAATTATGATTGTGAGGAGTCTTTCAACATCTCTCATGGAATAAAATTCGATCCAGATAATGCCTGGCTCATTTTCCTGGCAGGAGTTGCAGGTCCTTATTTTAGCATCCCAAAGTGATTGGAGCAGGGATACAATTCCTTCATCTACCTGTATGAATTCTTGCTCACCAGGATAGTAAACTGTAATTTGGTTGTGATCGAAGCTAATAGCCCATCCCTCCTTCAACCCTTGCGCGTGAGACTTTAAGTACTGATCTTAAATCTAATAATGAGCATTTATCTATAAAAAGCTTGCTAATATATTTATCCATGTGACGTATTATTTTTTAAAATTATCAACTAAAAAATTTATTAATAACTATTTTATTTATGATATATCAGTTGCGCTACTGGCTCTTTATTGAGTCTATCCTAGAAGGCAAAACTACTGCAGCCATTGTCCCTTTTTATATCCTATTGTCCAAGCCAAGAAGAGGTAACGGATATGAGATGATGTTGTTTCTGGAACGAACAAGCTAAGGTCCAAAAATTCGTTGTCAAAATTAGCAATGGCTTCGATTACAGGTTCACGTTTGTCCTCAATCCAGGTGTGGAGCCAACTAATAATAGCGGAGCGTGCATTAGGACCGCAAGTCGTATTGATAAAGATACTGGGCACGCTGCGAAATGATAATGGGACCTCAATTCATGAACGCATTATGACGACGCTCGCAACATGGGGATAAAGAGGACTGGAATAGCCTCCAAATGTTGACTGCAAGGCTAGCAAGCTAAACACGTACCACTGATCCAATTTAAAGATCTAATCCACAGATCCAATCTGATGATACTATAGCGATTCGGATTCGGTGCTGGATGACACAGGCAAGGCACTTCAAGCAGCAGTAGCTAAAAAAATTTTTATATTGCTCTTTTTCATAGCGCGCCATGTTGTTGGAGCCACTAAAATGTTCCTGATTGCCTCCACATAGCACATCTCTTTAATATGAGCCAATATATTTCCAAGGTTGCTCATATCATTTGCCTCGATCATCAAGAAGAAATCATGCTCTCCAAAGATGTGATAGAGGTGTTTTATTCCCTCAACATCCTTCAGAGCGTGATAGACGACCTTCTCATGATCGGGAACCACTTTAATCAGAGATATTGCCAGAACCATGCGATCACCTTTAAAAAAAGGCTAAAGGCCCAGTGCCACCTTCATTATTTCAAATATTCTGGTATTGTCGATCTTGCCGTGGCTGACCTTTTCTGCGCCCGGTCCTGAAGCCATGATGGGAACATCAACCGCGGTATGAGTTGCCTCTTCCATTTCCGTTATGAAATCGTGCCTTGGTCCCGCAGTTCTAACCGTCCCGGAGGCAAATATCGGATCGAGCAGCCCCCCCTCATAATCCGTAAGGTTCTCTGGCTGCAGCACCAGTCCGCCGCATTCATGGTCAGCAGTAACTATGACCAGGGTATCATTCTTCTTCGAGGCAAAATCAAGAGCCGATTTCACAGCTTCATCAAAGGCCAGAGTGTCCGATGAAATCTTGCTCAGATTTCTCTCATGTCCGGCATGATCGATCCTTCCGCCCTCAACCATGAGGAAGAAGCCTTTGGGATTGCGGGAAAGGATTTCAATTGCTTTCCGGGTCATCGATGACAGGCTGGGTTGCTTGTCTTCCGATGATATCCTATCCAGCTCGTATTGCATATGAGAGCTGCTAAACAGGCCAAGAATCCTACCGGTCTTTGCAGCATCTAATTTCTCCAGACCGGTCCGATTGAAGACGAGACTGTAGCCCTGAGAGGCAAAATCCGCCAGCAAGTCTCTATCATCATCTCTTCCGCCCATCTTTCCTGCGGGATCCGTGTGATTCCTGCCAACAAAATATTGCTGCCCTCCGCCCAGGATTACATCGGTTCCGCTTTTTAGAAGCTGAGAAGCAATCTCGCTCTCATTGTCCCGGTTATCCACATGCGCATAAAATGCCGCCGGGGTGGCATGGGTGATTCTTGTAGTAGTAATAAGTCCTGTGGAAAGGCCATCCTTTTCTGCAAGCTCTAAAATCGTTGTCAGGTTATTGCCATCTCTTTTCTTCGGAATGGCCGTCTTATCTTCGCTGAGTACTCCGTTGTTGGTTTTTTCGCCTGTGGCCATTGCCGTCGCAGCCGGGGCCGAGTCGGTTACAAACGAATTGGCGCTATTTGTGCTGACATATCCCGTCTGCTCCATGCCGTCCATGGAGAGGTTAACGGAAGCGTATTCGGATAGATTTTCATTCGATTTCTCAATTCGTGCCAGAGTCAGTTGAGGAAATCCCATCCCATCTCCGATCAAGAGAATCACATTCTTTGTCGATTCGCTATTTCCAGCTGCATCCTCCCCAATTCCAGATGAAACCAAACAGGAGAGGACTGCCACTATCAAGAGAAGACCTGCGGATAGCAATCTGCCATTCATTATGTTACCTCCAAAGGGGAAACATCATAGGCAAATAAAGATTCGATTCAAATAGAATATAGATTCAGCAGATAAATTTAAGCAACAATGTGTTGTATATAGACTATTGGGCAGCGAATATGCCTAAGCGGATGATTTCAGCCGCAGTTTCTCAGATTATTATAGCCACCGTCTATTTAAAATTGGAATCAATTGGACCGCTAGCAGAGCCCATGAAAGTTGAAGGCAATGGAGTGCGTTTCGGTGGGCGAACTGCCAGCGCCAATTTCGCAGGGCAGATTGAGCAAAGGCCAAATCATTTTTTCAGGAGATCCACGATCTTTTTTGCTAGAGAGGTCGGGCCTTCCGAGGGGACTCAATTCTACCCGGATGATAAAAAATTTCAGAATAGTTTTAATATCAACAAGCACATAATTGGATGTATGCTTACACTGGAAGAGGGCCGTCTGGCCGTCCGTCTGGCCAGAGGGGCTCTGACCGGCTACATTGAAAAGAGGAAGATCACACAGCCACAGGGCCTTCCCGCAGTATTTGAGGAGAAGCGGGGGGTCTTTGTTACCCTGCACGAGGACGGGGACCTGCGTGGATGCATCGGCTATCCCCAGCCCATCATGCCCTTGGGCAGAGCCATCGTGGACTCGGCGATCAACGCAGGGTGCCGAGACCCTCGTTTTCCCAGCGTGCGCCCGGCAGAACTGGGGCGAATCGAGATGGAAGTGACCATTCTCACCCAGCCAGAGGCCTACACCGAGCCCAGAGAGAAGCTGCCCGAGCTGGTGGTGATCGGCAGGGACGGGCTGATAGTCACCAGAGGACCGTTTTCGGGACTGCTCCTGCCCCAGGTGGCTCCAGAGTGGGGATTTGACTCCCAGGAGTTTCTCTCTCAGACCTGCGTCAAGGCGGGGCTGCCGCGGGACGCCTGGCGGGATGAACAGACAGAGGTGCAACACTTCCAGGCGCAGATCTTTGCCGAGGTGGCGCCTGAGAGGGAGGTCTTCGAGAAGAGCTTCACTGAACAGGGATGCGGGACAGTGTAGGGGGAGCAAGCTAGAGATAGAGAGGCCTGCAAGAGGATAGCAGCATGGCTGTCCTCGCACTATTTTGAGACTTCCAAAATCCCGCTGAGAAAAGTCTGAAAGCTTCGAGAGCGATTGCGAGAGGGGAGCATATTGGCAGATATTGCCCTTGCCGCCTTGATCTTGGGAAGACCGCTCTTGAAGTATCCTGCTTTTTGAAGCTCTCTTTCCAGGGCCTCCCAGGTTCCGCCTTTGATCGCATCAGGATCTCTGTAGGCTGACTTGGCTCCAAGCGAAAGGGGGACTCTTTCAAAGGCTTGGTGAATCGCTTGGACATCACCGAAGAACCATGCCTCCAGCTCTTCCACTGCTATTCGGTTCAAGACATTGAATCTGCATCCATTCCGGGCCATGCTTCTCGTCACTGGGCAGGCATTCTTTGCTGCACAGTCAAGCTGTTCCTTCAGTGATCGACAGTCATCTCGATCTTCGTCGGTCAGCACAACAATTCGCCAGTCGGCAGGCATGAAATTGCTGTAGGCCTTCAGCCGACGTGGCAGCTTGCTCAGCAGATCTCTTTTGCCCCGGAAGGCGTGAATATCGAACGTAATTCCGGGCGGGCAGATCTTCGGCACGAGATTTTTTAGAGCTGTCTCTGCGGAAGGCTCTTCCACTAGAAATTCGATATGCATCTCGATACCACCTATCTTAGCATTTCAGCCTGGCCTATGAGATGCAGCATTCTTCGGCCCACCGGATGCATTCAGTGGATCGCCCACCTCGAAGTAACCCTCCATCCAGAGTTGACCGAGGCTTGCTCCTTCTCTTACCAATTCAGGGATGCCCTCCATATCAGACGCTTTTTTTGCCTGGGTGTAGCCTTGCTCGTCTCTATAGAGCACCCAGAGCTCTTCCGGCCTGAGGCCATCTACGAAGAAAGGCGAATGGCTGGTGACCATGAGCTGGGTTCTCTCTGTAGCCATGCGGCATTCCTCCGCAAGCTCAGGAAGAAGGCGGGGATGCAGATGGTTTTCCGGCTCTTCTATGCCGATCAGCTCCGGAGGGCTGGGATCGTAGAGCAGCGTCAGGTAAGCGAGCATCTTCAGGGTGCCGTCTGAGGCAAATTTGGCAAGGATGGGCTGCTCAAAGGGCGCATCTTTGATCTGGAGCAGCAGCCGACCGTCAGCCAGAAACTGCGAATCCACCCTCTCCAATCTGGGGACGCGTTCCGAGAGGGTCTTGAGAATCTCGGCCAGCCGCCCGCTATGCTGTTCTTTTAGGTACTGAATTACATTGGGAAGGTTATCTCCCGTCTCGGAGAGCCTCTCCTGAGGTCCGGCCTCAGCAACGCCCCGAGTGGCATCTGCGTTTAGATAGGAGAGATACCATCCGGTGATGAACCTGCGCAGGGCGCTGATTCTTGGATGTTTGGCGAGCTGGCCCAGGGTGCTGACGGCCAGAACATCCGGAGAGGTCAATATCTCGTGAATTCGTTTTTCTTTTTCGTCCGGCTGGTCACCTGTTACCACCTGACCTTCGCCGTTTCTGAAATCAAGGAACCGGAAGGGCTTTCCTTGCGATTCTCTCCTCCATTGGAGCCATTCTTCGGCGACATAAGGACCTGTCAGTCCTTCATTGATTGATAGATGGTATGTAATAAGACGCGAATCCTTGCTTTCGCGGTATTTTAATTCAATTTCAATAGGGCCTTTCGAGCCCCTTGTACGCAATTCCTTGAATCTACTTCGCTTGTCCCAGGCTTTGCGAAGACCTGCAGAAAAGCACTCTGATAGAAACGCAAATACATCAAAAATAGTCGATTTGCCGCTGCCATTGGGTCCCAGAAAAACTGTAAACGGGGCGATACCTCTTAGCTCAAGGTCATGCAGAGCTCTATAATTTTTTACGCGAAAGTATTCGATCCGTGGAACGGATTGTCGCCCTTGGTTAATCATAATATTAATGAACTGGGGGCTCACTTATTTAATAGTAACGAAATAAGGAATCAATATTCGTTGGCATCTATACATCTCTCCCTGCGGAATTGCTCAGCTCATTATCTCTTCAGTGGGATTAACACCCCAAGAGGATAACGCAAAGGTGATCGTTAATGGTAAACGTTATCGCAATAAACGGAAGCCCGCGGAAATCGTGGAATACTGCAACGCTGCTGGAACATGCAATCAAAGGCGCCCTATCTGCAGGAGCAAAAACGGAGTTAGTTCACCTCTACGATCTGAACTACAAGGGATGCACCAGCTGCTTTTCCTGCAAGCTCATAGAAGGGAAGAGCTACGGAAAATGCGCCATGAAGGACGATCTCACCCCGGTCCTTGAAAGGGTTGCAGGTGCAGACGCATTCATCCTTGGCTCTCCGGTCTACATCGGAACGGCAACGGGTGAGATGCGGTCATTCCTGGAGAGGCTGGTCTTTCCTTATCTCGTCTATGACCGCGAACGTTCAACCCTTTTCCCTAAAAAGATCCCGACTGCATTCATCTATACGATGGGTGCAGATGAGAACTCGGCAAAAGCAATGGGATTTGACGGGCCGATCCGGCTGACGGAACTTGTTCTTGGGCGGATTTTTGGCTCCTCTGAGACTCTTGTGGCCACTGATACTCTGCAATTTGATGATTATGCGAAATATGTTTCACCGGGGCATAATCCGGCAGAAAAGGCAAGGAGACACCGCGAGGTCTTCCCGGAGGACTGTCAGAAGGCCTATGACCTCGGCGTGAGGATAGCACAACAAGCCGGGAGACCGCCGAGCGATTAACGGGAGAAGGAATCGCATTAGCTGCTGCTACATGAAGGGGTCGTGACATCGAAAATCACTACCCTTGAACAAGCCTTCTTTGCCCAGACACCCTCAATATGCAGCAGAGCCTGCTCACTTAACGCCTTTCGCCGGGGCATTCACAGATAATGCAGATGTTGCAGCTTCGGCCTGAAGCCTCTTTTTGTGTGCCCAAGAGGAATAAGCTGTGGTAAAGGCGACACCGATCAACATGATGATCCATCCTGCTGCGGTGAAGATCATCTCGTTCATGCCGCTATGTTCATGCCTGTATATGCTTATTCCAAGGTTTACCAGGAACAGAACGCCCCAGACCGCGGTAATCAGCCTGTTGGAATGGATGAAGGCAGGGGAATTCCAATGTGATCTATCGACCTCCTCCTTAGCGTACTGAATAGTGAAAGGCATGCCAACGAGAAGGGAACCCCAGGTGATAGCAGCAAGAGCGCCATAGGATAGTGCATTCATATTGGTTGCCACCCATACATTTTTCATCAGGCCTACCGCTATCAGGCAAAAGACGAAGAACAGAAGAGTTCCCCATGTCAGAAGATACCTTTTCCTTAGCTGTTTGTAGCCGAGAAGAATGGTAAGGGCAGTACATACAATAATGGCTGTTTCCAGGCTGCTCATTGATTTGCCGGCAATAAGCGCGAAGAGCAGCCAGGGAGCAAAGCTCAATAATAGCACTATAGGATTCATAATTAACCCCTGGTCATAGTTGCGTAACGTTCCTCCGGGCAGCTTTGCTGGTATAAATATATGCTGTGTCGCAGTAATTTCTATAAAGCTCCGTTTTTAGCAAGCACTCCAAGAGTCAATCGGCGTTTAATCATATCCCGCGATGGTGTTGCTTCTTGTACTTGCCTCTGATATCCGCCTGGTAAATTGGGAAATAGAGGGCAGTTCCTCTATCTCCCTATCTTCTCGTGAAACACCCTCTTGGCCTTCCCTTCCTGCCTGGGCAGTCCCCCCAGCGGATAGACATCGCCCTTGGGAGAGAAGCCCAGCGCCTCTTTGAGCGCCTTCTCGACCATGTAGCCCGTGACTCCCGGCCCCGCTTCTACATTTACCCGTACATCGTTGACCCCGTCGGTCTCCTCCACTATGATCTGGTAGTTGTTGCCGATGCCCGGGATGCCCAGCAGCGTCTGCTCGATTTGCTTGGGGAAGAAGTTGACCCCCTTGACGATGAGCATGTCGTCCCGCCGTCCGGTGATGGGGGCGATCTTGAGATGCGTTCTGCCGCACTCGCAGGTATCCCGGGAGATGATGCGTGTCAGGTCTGCAGTCCGGAAGCGAATCATTGGCAGAGCTTCCCTGGTCAGCGAGGTGAAGACCAGCTCGCCCTCCTCTCCGTCTGCTAGAGGCTCGCCGGTCTTGGGATCGATGATCTCGATGATGTACTGGTCCTCCCAGACGTGCAGGCCGTCATGAGCCGGGCAGTCCATGCCGAGAGTTCCCACCCCTCCGGACTCGGTCATGCCGTAAATGTCGAAGACATCGATGTTCAGCCCCTCTGAGATCTTCTTTTTCATGGACTCGGAGAACGCCTCCGCTCCAAAGATGCCTATCTTCAAATCGGGCAGGCTCTCATCCTGCTCCTCCAGGACCTCCATGAGCCGCACCCCGTAGCTTACCACGCCTGTGAAGACCCGCGTCTTCAAATCCCTGGCCAGGCGGATCTGCCGGGCAGTATTTCCGGGACCGGCCGGTATCACAAAGAGGCCGGCAGCGCGCGCTCCGTGGTACATCCCGAATCCGCCGTTGAAGAGGCCGAAGAGCGGAGTGATCTGAGTAGCATCACCCGGCTTTGCCCCGGCCATTCGGTAGCATCGGGCCATGCACTCCGCCCACTGCGAAAGGTCATTTTGAGTATAGGGCATGACCACCGGAGTTCCCGTGGACCCGGAGGACATATGCATTTCCACGATGTTGCGCCTTGGAACACAGGAGAGCCCCAGCGGGTAGCTCTCTCGCAGTATGTCCTTGTTGGTCATGGGCAGCTTGACGATATCATCGACCGTCCGGATGTCATCGGGCTTTACTCCCGCCTGGGCAAAGAGCAGCCGGTAAGAGGCATTGGACTCGTAGACATGCTTGACTATGGCCCTAAGCCTCGCGGTCTGCATCTCACGGATTCCGTTTTGGGATCTGGTCTCTATGGATTTGTTGTGAAAATTCTCCTGCATCTTCATGAATAGCACCTTCCCGCTGCAAACGCTTTTCTGTTGATCTCCAGAAACTTCTCCTTAACGCACAGAGCAATGGCCTTTTCCCAGGACTGCTGGGCAATGTCCAGACCCTGCGAGATGGATCCAAGGAGGACGATATTTGCCGTCCTGATGTCGCCTAAGTCCCTGGCGATCTTTGCCGCATCTATGTAAAGCAGCCTGGGAAAAGCCTTTCTCAGCAGCTCTTCTGCGTTCTCAGGATACCGGGCTCCGCCCGAGGATACGCTAACCGGCATGACCGCCTGAGTGCTGACGGCGGCAAGGCCCCCCGGCCTGAGGTAATCAACATACCGAAGCGCTTCAATCTTCTCCAAAGCGCCCAGAATGTCTGCCTCGTTTCTGGCCACCAGGGGGCTGTGAACCTTTTTTCCATATCTTATCTGGGCCATCACCGAGCCGCCCCGCTGCGCCATGCCGTGCACCTCATTGGTCTTGACATCGTAGCCCTCCAGCATGGCAGCCTGAGCCAAAATCTCGCTGGCCAGCAATATTCCCTGGCCGCCTACGCCGACTATTACTATGCTCCTCGTCTGCTCGTTCATTCTTTCTCCCCCCTGACGATGCTTCCAATGGCACCTGCCGGGCAGACCTGCTCACACAGGCCGCAGCCTGCACAAAGGGTCTCGTTTATCCTCGGTCCCTCTTCAGTGCCTTCGATGGCCGGGCAGCCCAAATTGAGGCACAGCTCGCAGCTCTTGCACTCTTCTGCCTTAATTTTACGCCTCTCGCCTACCATTTTTCTCTCTCGCAGAGGGCAGGGGGCACGGGAGACGATCAGAGAGGGCTTATCGGCGGCGATCTCCTCAGATATGACCCGATCCACCCCGTCCAGGTCGTAGGGATTGATCACACTGACTCTCTCTATTCCGCAGGCCCGGCCGATATCCTCGATGGAGATGGCTTTTGCCCTCTCTCCCATGAGCGTTCTGCCTGTACCGGGATGATCCTGATGGCCGGTCATGGCCGTGGTGCGGTTGTCAAGCACGATTATGGTGCTGTGGCCGCTATTGTAGGCTATGTCCAGTAGGCCGGTGATGCCGGAGTGAAAGAAAGTGGAATCGCCCACGATACCCACAACCTTCGAGGGCTCGCCTGCTTTCTCCAGGCCGTGCGCCATGGAGATGCCTGCCCCCATGCAGAGGATGCTATCCATCCTGTCCAGGGGCGGAAAAGCCCCCAGGCTGTAGCAGCCGATGTCTCCCGTCACCAGCACCTTCTTCTTGCTCAGGGCGTAGAAGATGCCCCGGTGCGGGCAGCCAGGACAGAGCACAGGCGGACGGGGCGGCAGCCTGCCCCCGTAGGCGGAAGGCATGCTCACTTGCGGGGTTTTCCCTTCCAAGAGCGCCTTTGCCGCCAGCAGCCGGTCCACAGAAAGCTCCATGATTCCTGGAACAACATCCCTTCCCCGGCAGGCCAGTCCCAGCGCCCGGACATGCTGCTCAATGAAGTCGTCCAGCTCTTCCACAACCAGCAAATTGGACACACCAGCTGCAAATTCCCTCATCATGGCTTCCGGGAATGGATAGGACATCCCCAGCTTGAGAACGCTTGCCTCAGGCCAGACCTCTCTGGCGTACTGATAGGAGATGGAGGAGGTGATGATCCCCAAATCGCGGTTCCGCCACTCCATGCGGTTGGCGGGCGAGCTCTCCGAGAGCGCCTTCAGGCGAATCAGCCGGTCCTCAACCCTCTGGCGCATTGGCCTGCCCCAGACCGGTATGGGAACGAAGCGGGGCGGATTCTTCGCCAGGCCGATCTTCTTGCCGGATGGCTTTCTTTCAGATAGCTCTACCAGGCTTCGGGAGTGGCTGACCCTGGTGGTGGTGCGCAGGATGACCGGGGTCTTGAACTGTTCAGAGACCTCTATGGCCATCTTGATAAAATCGCAGGCCTCCTGACTGTCGGATGGCTCGAAAAGGGGAATCTTGGCGAAACGGGCATAGTTGCGGGTATCCTGCTCGTTTTGCGAGGAGTGCATGCCCGGATCATCGGCCACGCATGCCACAAATCCTCCCTCCACGCTGATATAGCTCAGCGTCATGAGCGGATCTGCTGCCACATTCAGCCCCACATGCTTCATGGTCACAATGCTGCGGGCTCCCGCCAGGGATGCTCCTGCCGCCACCTCAAAGGCAACCTTCTCATTGGGCGACCACTCGCAATACACATCAGGCTTGTAGAGGGCCAGATTTTCCAGGATCTCCGTAGAGGGAGTTCCAGGATAGC
>DAONES010000025.1:0-17814 GCA_035403205.1 Methanothrix sp.
CTGCCAGGCGTCTGAGGAGAATGATTTATGGCTGCTGCTGTCCAGCTATGAGGATCTCGGCATTACAATCAAGGATTTGGCATTCTTTCTCGCAACGCATGGCTATGACGCCCAGCCTTCACCTGATCAATCTTACGTCATTGTTAAGATGAAGGCTGGCAAAGAGGTTTATCTCACACCCAACGGCGCATCACCAAGGCTTGCGGATCTGTGGATGACCGCTCCCACCGCCAAGACCGGACCCGTCCAGGTGATAGCAAGCGATGCCATCCGCATCAATGCCACTTACAACATGACCGACGATGCCGAATTCATCAAGAAGATCAGCAGGTACACCATGTTTCCAGTGACGCCGCTGGGGATGTGCTATGACGGTTCCCAAAAGCTGGATAGCACTTACAGCGATTTTGGCTACAAGGTTATATTCCTGTACAATCCCAGCGGCTTTGACTCTCAGGGTCATATCTGGGTGGCTGTGGAGGACAAAGACCATTCGAATACCTGGCTTGCCGTTGATAGCTACTACGGAGTAATGAAGGACTCAAAATACTATTCTGCACCCTACAGCTTCGACGAGTTTCAGTATCTTGATGCGATCAATCCCCAATGGAGGCTCGCCTGAACCGGTGCGAAATCGTCAGTGAGTATTATTTATTCCAGGAGCATTATTTATGATTGAGTGGATTGCGAGAAAACAGAATATCCGCGGCATTGAGGTTATGTTCGATGCAGCCAGATATTTCGCGGCGATGATTGCCATTTCAGTCTTCTTGGGAGCTGCGGCTCCAGCCTACCAGATAGCGCAGCTGCATAATGGCTCTAGCCTCGACCATCTCGACCTGCATGGCGCAAATCTCACCCGGGCTCACCTCGACCGCTCCGATCTGAGCTGCTCGATTCTGCAGGGATCCGACCTCTCGCTATCGCAATTGGTCGGCGCTGATTTATCATACATCATTGCTAAGGATGCTGATTTTTCCAATGCCATGATGAACCGATCTCGATTAGTCGGTGCAGATCTTACCAATGCGAATCTCTCCGGAGCCAACCTCAGAGGAGCAAATATCATGAATGCAAATCTCAGCGGTGCCGATCTTTCCGATGCCATTCTACAAGAAGCGAGAATGTCCGGCGTCAATCTGACCGGCGCAGATTTGAGGGGCGCGATTATGAATAGCGTCAATCTTTCGGATTCAAATCTCACCGATGCTGATCTGAGCGGAGCCTTCCTGGCCGGGTCACGCATGCCTGGTGCTATTCTTGCGGGCGCATCTCTTGTCAATGCCGATCTGACCGGGGCGGATTTGGATTCCGCAGATCTGGAACAAACGGATTTAACCGGTTCACTGTTATTTTCCGCGAACCTCATGAATGCTCGCTTGAGGGGGGCATTGCTTGATGATGTAAATCTGATTGCAGCCCGTTTGAGCGGCGCTGAGCTGATGAATTGCAAAATGTCTTACAGTCAGCTCTCTCGATCAGAACTCTATCGCGCAAACCTTAGCGGTTCCGACCTTAGTGGTTCGGATTTCACCAGAGCCTACATGATGAGGTCAAACTTAAGCGGGGCCAAATTGGATAATGCAGATCTGTCTTATGCGGATTTGACCGAGGCCGATCTTTCATCCGCTTCTCTGAAGGGGGCAAAAATCCCCAACTTTGACATTACAAGAGCTGATTTTTCTGGAGCGGATCTGACTGGAGTCTCCATGCTGTTTACGGAGCTAGTGGGTACCAACCTGCATGGCGCAATAATGAAAAAAGCTACCATAAGCCGTGTCGCCATGCGGGAGGCGAACCTGAGTGGGGCTGACCTGTGGGGGGCAAAGATATCGGTATCGCTGATGGAGAAGGTGAATCTCTCCGGAGCTGACCTGAGGGACTGCAGCCTGGACGTCGTATATATGACAGACACTGATCTGAGGGGCGCAAATCTGGTGAGGGTCAAATGCGATCAATTCACTCTGCCATATCTGGCTGCATCTATAACTGAGGGCGCATCCATAGATGAGGCTCTCTTCACTCAGATTAACGGCTCAAGGAGTATCACCAGAAACTAGAAATGTCATTAAGGAAGTGATAATAGGAGAGATATGAAAACCGACTTCAAGATGTCGCACGCATCTATTGCATTGATGTTCGGCACATTGATTGCGGCATGCTGCATCTCTGCAGCTCAGCCAGCGGACCTCATCAGTAAGATCGCCGACCGGGCCGATCTGGCAAATTTGGACCTCATGCAGATGAACCTCTCCGGCATGCAGCTCAATCAATCGAACCTCTCCGGGGCAAATCTATCCGGATCGAACCTCAGTGGCACTTACATGCGTTCAGCATGGCTGATGAATTCCCGCCTCCTGAGGACAAAGATGGCAAAAGCGGACCTGACGGGAGCTGTCCTCAGCGGCGCAAATCTGAGCGAAGCGGATCTCTCTCAGGCTGTCCTGTCCTATTCAATAGCGTCCAATGCCAACCTTAATAGTGCTGTCTTGAAGATGACGGATCTCACAGAGGCCGACCTTTCCGATTCGAATCTGGAAGAAGCTGATTTGACCGATGCCAGACTATTTCGAACCGACCTTACCGGTGCCAATCTCAGGGGCATCTATCTGATCGGTGCAAACATGATTGGAGCCCATGTGAGCTGGGCGGACCTGAGTCATAGCTATCTCTCTAAAGGCCAGTTTTCCCGATCAGAGCTTTACAGCACCGACCTGCATGGTGCCGACCTCTCGGAAGCCGATTTTACCAGAGCTTATCTCATGAGTGCCAATCTTGCAGGAGCAAACCTGAAGTGGACAAGCTTATCGTATGCGGATATGACCGAAGCAAAACTCATGCAGGCAAACATGAACTCCGCAAAGATGCCTTTTGCCGATCTGAGCCGCGCGAACCTCACGGGAGCCGATCTTTCCGATGCCGACCTGACCTCGGCCCGGCTGACGGGATCGATTCTCAGCAAAGCCAGGTTCGATCGAACCAGGTTATCCGAGATGGATCTGAGGGGGGTAGACCTGACCGAAGCATCCTTCCGGGGATCGAGTCTTGCCCTGGTATATCTGACCAATTCCAAGATGAATGGGGCCGATTTGAGGGACGCCACCTTGGACCGGGTGGAGATGACTGGAGTGGACCTCACCGGTGCCAACCTGGAGCGAATTAAATACGACCAGTTTACCCTCTATTCGCTATCCGGTGCCAAGATGGATGGCGCAAAGATCTCCGACAATCTGAAAGCGGACTTAAGCCGCATCCAAAATGATCCTTTGTCGGTATCCCAGCTATAGTCTCGGCAGAAATGAGGCCTGACAGGAGATGCTCAAAGACATGATGAAGAAAATGCCCTCAATTTGCATATTTTGTTGTCTGGCGGCATTTTTGCTGGCCACACTCGCCCAGGCGTCGGTGATCTCCCTGAGGTCGGGACAGAGCATCCAAGAGGCAATTGATGGAGCTTGCGCAGGAGACATAATTGAGATAATGCCCGGAGATTATAACGAGAGCATCATTATCACCAAGAGCCTGGCCATACGGGGCATCTCCGGCAAAGACCGGCCCGTCCTGGCGGCTGTGGACGGAGGCAGTGCCGTCCAGATTATTGCGGACAATTCACGTTTGGAGAATATGATTCTGACCGGTGCCACAGGCTGGTCTATGGCGGCGGTTCAGGTGCATTCCCAAAACAATATCATCGCCAACAATACCTTAAAAGGCAATGCACTCGGAATTCTTATGTCTTCAGAAAATAACACAGTCGACTCAAATGAAATAGATGACAACTATCTGGGCGGGCTGGTGATATTTTCAGCAGCGAATAACATTATCTCGAATAACCGTTTCTTCGAGAATAATCAGGTGGGCATTATGATCATCAATTCCACCGATAATGCAATTATTAAAAATAATGCAAGCGAAAATATGGGCATAGGTATCAAATTGTTCCGGTCTAGAGATAATCTTGTGGAGAATAATGCGGTTATCACCAACGACTATGGCATTGTTTTGTCAAACGCTGTTAATAATTCCATATGCAACAACACTGCAGTCAATAACGATTATGGCATTTATCCGTATCTATCACAGGACAACGAGATCTCCAATAACACCGCATTCAAGAATGATTACGCTATCTATCTTTGGGACTCTTCTGGCAATGCTGTCAAGAACAACAATCTTGAGGACAATGACGGAAGTGCAATCACGCTGTATTATTCCAATGAGAATTTCCTGGAGAACAATGATGCAGACCTCAATGATCAATATGGCGTTCACCTCATTTCATCCGATAATAACCTGATTTTAAGAAACTCCTTCTGCAATATCACCACAGGCAGTGGTGCATACTTTGAACAATCGTCTCAAAACAGCTTTGAGGAAAATCAGGTGTTCGGCAATTACGATCTTGGAATTCTGATCGATAGATCCCGCAAAAATATAATGAGGAATAACGCTATTCATAATAATCCTGGGGGGGTCGCATTCACCGGCAGCAGCGAAGAGAATCTGCTTACTGGGAACGTCTTAAGCGGATGTAATTTCGCTGTATCGATCGCGGAGGCGAGCAACAACAACACCATCGCCGAGAATACTATCTTCAAGAATTCCGTTCGAGGCATATATCTCAACTCCACCCAATACAACACCATAGAGAGAAATAACGTCTCAGGCTGTCCAGTGGGTATTCTCCTTGATCACTGCATGAGGTCCCATCTCCTCTTTAATCATCTGCATGGCAATGATAATGGCATCCGGCTACTGAGCTCAAATCACAATAACCTCAGCGAAAATATTATCCTCAGCAGCGATACGGGCATAAATCTGGATCGGTCCTCCTACAATATTTTGCAGTCCAACGATCTGTCAGCGAATGATGTGGGCATAATCATTGCTTCTTCTATGCAGAATACTTTGCAGAAAAATATAGTGGCCAGCAGGGATTCGAGCATCGGCCTTACCAGCTCCAGATGGTGCAATATCACAGAAAACATTGTCCATAGCTCTCGTCAGGGCATAAAGCTGGTCAATTCCAGCTTCAATCAGCTTCAATTAAATGAAATTCGCCAAAACAGCGAGGGTCTCTATCTGGATGAGGGGATATATCCTCAGCAATCCAGTGATAATATACTCTATTTAAATTCGTTTATGAATAACTCTCGGGATGTCAATTCGTTTATTTCCACCAACTCCTGGAATTCTCCTCGGGAACTTTCCTATCGATTCAAGGGAAAGATCTTCGGGAGTCTCATGGGAAACTACTGGCAGGGGGCGCGAATGCAGGATGATAATAGCGACGGTATCAGCGATCTGCATCACAACATAGGCACCGATATCGATGAAAATCCTCTGATGGAGCCTGCGGCTCAATATGCGATAATCTGATCTGCTCTTTTTCAAAAAGATAGGATAACTTTAAGACCTTGGCGCTTGTTTTAGAGTAGCGGAGGTATTAGGAGAATGGGATCTAAGTGTGCAATAATAGCTCTGGCTTTAGTGGCATGTCTTTGCATGACTGCCCTCGCCCTGGGCGCAAAGAACGGAGAAGTCGAGGCGGATTTTCCTACGCAGGATATGTCCGGAAACCAGATTTATCAGAATGTTCAGGAAGTTGGTCCTTATGATAACCCTGCGGACTCTGCTCTGTCTTTTAGAAACGAAAGCCTGTTTACAATCAGAAAGGACACCGGCATGAGTCCACACGTTCCGGGAGCGGGCGTAAGAACGCCGGTTGTCGCAGTGGGAATTGCATCGGCAGCAGGAAGCTGGGCTTTTACCCTGAATGATGTTGGTAGAAGCTATCTCAAGCTGGACCTCTACCAGATTGCTGATGCAGTATCCGGATCCGGTGAGCTGGCGGCGAACGGTGTGGTCACGCCCGTTACCGCAGGGGGCAGCGTACTGGGTGACAGATTGGCATTGTTTGTCGTGCCGACCGGCAGTCAGAACCTGTATCGCTTAAGCCTTACGATAAAGCCCGGTACAATGGATGGAGATTACATCTTCACAGCACCGGGAATAAACCAGCCTGGTATAGCCTTTGGCAGCCTTCTGTCACCGCTGGTCACCACGGCTTCTGCCCAGCAGACCGTTCAAACTGCTCAGCCAGGTCAGGCTCAGCAGGTCGCTGCCAGTCAGCCGGTGAACGGACCCGCAAGTGCGTAAGAATCCGGGACGATCTTCTTTTTACTTGAAACAAATCGGGAAACAGGATGGGGTGCGAACTTGCATCCTGCCCAACCCCTTTATTCGCCAAGCACCCTGCCTGATGAGCGGCTTTTCAGGAACCTTTTCTGCAATTGCCCTGGTATGCCCGCAAAAGATCTTATATTGCCAGGGCATAAACGAATATATGATTGGAGGTGATGAGGCTGCTGGAGATTGAAGATCTTTCGGTAAGCATCGGCGGTAAACAGGTTTTAAAGGACTTCAACCTAAGGATCAGTCGGGGCGAGACCCATGCCCTATTTGGCCCCAACGGCACCGGCAAGACGACTCTGCTCAATGTCATCGCCGGAATTCCCAGATACACCATCGATGGTGGACGCATTGTATTCAAAGGAAAAGATATCACCCATATGTCCATGGATGAGAGGGCACGCCTGGGCATCGGCATGGCATTTCAGCGCCCGCCCGCCATTCGCGGCCTGAGGCTCAAGGATCTCATCAAGATCATCAACCCAAAGGCAGATGCACTTTCTATACTGCGGAAGATGGACTTTGAGGCCTTTGCAGACAGAGATGTCAATCGCGGCTTTTCCGGTGGCGAGGTAAAGCGCTCCGAGATGGTTCAGCTCCTGGCGCAGCAGCCTGATTTCGTCATGCTCGATGAGCCTGACTCCGGAGTGGATCTGGAAAACATCAAGCTCATCGGCGAGGCCATAAACTCTCTCACGCAAAAGGACCAGCGTCCCAGCCTGAGGACCAAATCCGGAGTGATCATCACTCACTTCGGCCATATTCTGGATTACATGAAGGCCGACCGGGCCCATGTCATGCTGGGCGGATCGATCGTATGCAGCGGCAATCCGGGCGAGATCCTGGAGCAGATCAAGAGAAGCGGATATGAGGGGTGTGCAGGATGCACGTGTCCGGTATAGAGGATAAGGCCAAAAAAGCGCGGGACAAGAAGGCATTGTACGGCACAGATGTGGACCTGGAGAGCTACGAGTCAGAGGCCAGGCCCCTGGAGACTGTGGCCAGTGCCGAAGATCTGCCCGATGTGGTCACGAAAGCGGCTTTGGATGTGGGCGTAAAGCTGGATTCCGAATCATCGGGATCTTTTGTCCAGATGGACCAGACTCCTGTGATAGCCAAGTCGCTCTATGAAGGCGTGGAGATCATGGATATGGCTTCCGCCCTGGAAAAATACGACTTCTTGCAGGATTACTGGTTCAAGCTGGTGGCAGCAGATGCCGACAAGTACACGGCGGATGTAGCGAGCGCGCCGCCTGCCGGCTACTTCATCCGCGCCAAGAAGGGCATGAAGACCACCTTCCCGGTCAAGAGCTGCCTGTATCTGGGGTCATCGAACCTCAACCAGCGGGTTCACAATGTCATCATCGCCGAGGAAGGCTCAGAGCTGCATGTCATAACCGGCTGCACCACACCGTCCCATGTGCAGCGCGGCCTTCACATTGGCGTCTCTGAGTTCTACATCCAGAAGAATGCGAAGGTAAGCTTCACCATGGTGCATAGCTGGGGAAAAGAGGTTGAGGTGAGGCCGAGGACTGGGATCACCATCGCCGAAGGCGGCTCTCTATCCAACAACTACATCCTCTTAAAGCCGGTCAAGACCATTCAGACCTTCCCGACTGCCACTCTGGCAGGACGGGGCGCAGTGGCCAGCTTCAACAGCGTGATCTATTCCACCATGGGCAACATCGATATCGGCAGCAATGTATTCCTGGACGCGCCTGAAACCAGTGCCGAATCTATCTCCAGAGTGGTCTCCGTGGGCGGTGAGGTAATCGCTCGGGGAAGAATGACCGGCAGGGTGCCTGGGGCACGGGCTCATCTGGAGTGCGTCGGGCTTCTGCTGTCCGACAAAGGCAGAATCTATTCCATACCGGAGCTGGACGGCCAGAGCCGGGATCTGGACATGTCCCATGAAGCGGCAGTGGGCCGCATCTCCGAGGAGGAGCTGGAGTATCTCATGGCTCGCGGCCTGAACTCCGAGGAAGCAACAAGCGTTATTGTGCGGGGCTTTTTGGATGTGGAGATCAAGGGGCTGCCCGAGGACCTGAAGCAGGAGATCAAGAACATCACCCAGAGAGAGGATCTGAAGGGAGCGCCGTAAGCTCGGGGCTCTCTTTCTGATATTCTGAATTTTTTTATCCATTGGCTGATACAATCCTAATGCATCACAGCAACATCACTATGAGAATATTTGATATCTATTCCGTGCTCAGAGATGCAATTCATGAGTGGCTCAAGGACGACGCCTCTCTCCTGGCTGCGGCCCTCGCCTACTATGGCCTCTTCTCCTTTGTGCCTCTGGTTATATTGATATTGATGCTTTTTAACCTGCTATTCCAGCAAGGCCCTCTTGCAGGCCAGGTAGTTGCCGCCTCTCAGGATCTGGTGGGCCTGCAGATGCCAAATGCCGCTGAGGATCTGATCGACCGGGCCACCGATCAGGCCTCATCATTCAGCTTTACATTGATCAATATCGGCCTTTTGATCTTTGGTGCTGCTGGCCTCTTCGTTCATACCAGAAGAGCATTTCACATCATCTGGAAGATCCCAGACAGAGATGTGCCGCTCATGAATACGATTATCAATTACCTGCACTCATACCTGCTCATCGCCCTGGTCGCCTTTTTGCTGCTGGCCACCTCCGTCTTCACCGCCCTTCTCATGCCGGTAGGAAAACAGATCGAAGAGTATTTGCCCATTCACCTAGGGCTTCTCAGGCTTCTCACCTTCTGGGTCTCGTTTTGCTTTGTGTCTCTTCTCTTTGCCGGCACCTACAAGACCCTGATCGAGGTGACGCTAACGTGGCGAGATGTTCTGTCCGGCTCTGCGCTGGCTGCCCTTCTGGTTGCTGCGGGAAACTTCTGCATTGAGACCTATGTGAGCATCGTTAACGTTGGCTCGGCCTACGGGGCAGCGGGATCTCTGGTGATCTTTCTTTTCTGGATCTACTACTCTGCTCAGATCTTTCTCTTTGGAGCAGAGGTGATCAAGGTGCAGAAGATGAAAAAAGAGATGGAGACGAATGCGGAAGTGAAATGATGAAGTTCAATAGGGGAAATACCATCTCCGCTCCGCTTTGAAAATCAACTTGATTTCTTTTGTTCATAGTCTTCTCTTATTGCTCTGGCCATCTCCCCGTCTGCTTCTACTAAGAGTGCCCCAATGTAATCGCAGTTCTTGCAATGGTAAATCTTGCCGGTGTAGCCTCCTGCTTCCAGGTAGAGTTCGGAGCTGCCGCAGATCGGACAGACCTCCTGAATGATATCGGGCTTCAGCTTCATGATTCTGCTATTAAACTGCTGAGAAGTTATCCTTTTGCATGGGACAATCCTCTTCCGTAATTGCCGGCAATAGAAAGCCTGCAATGAGGTGCCTGCAATGAGAAGATAGATATATCATCGTTTTCACTCCCTTGGGTCATGGAACTGAAGCTTGATCCCTGGGGTGCAGTGCATGTCGATGATTACAACAAGCTCTTTGTGGAGTTTGGCATATCAAGCTTTGATGAAATACTTCCTGAACTTAAAGAGCCTCATCAGTACATGGCACGCAAGATCATCTTCGGCCACAGGAACTACGATGCAGTTCTCCATGCCATGCAAAAGCATGAACCATTCGGGGTCATGAGCGGATTCATGCCCACTGGCAGAGCCCATTTCGGCCACATGATGGTCATGAATGAGATCATCTGGCACCAGCAGCAGGGAGCTGACGCCTTTGCGGCTGTTGCCGATATGGAGGCTCATGCTGTGCGTGGCATAAGCTGGGAGAGGTGCAGAAGCCTGGGCATCAATGAGTATATCCTCAGCCTGATTGCCCTGGGATTTGAGCCCAATGAGAAAAGCCACATATACTTCCAGTCTCAAAACTACAAGATGAGAAACCTGGCCTTCGAGCTGGGCAGGGAAGCCAACTTCTCCGAGGTTAGTAGCATCTACGGGTTTTCCGGAGAGACCCACATCTCCCACATGGAGAGCGTCATGGCCCAGAGCGCAGACATTCTCCATCCTCAATTGTTGGAATTCGGCGGACCAAAGCCTGTTGTCATACCGGTAGGCGCGGACCAGGACCCGCATATCAAGCTCACCCGCGACCTGGCCTACCGCATGAGAAAGTTTCTTGTGGAGCAGCGCGAGGGCTACATCAGCATCCGGGGCAAAGCAGCCGACAAGGAGCTGATGGTTGGTGCGGAAAAGGCTCTCCTGGAGACTGGATTGGGACGGGTGAAACGGTACGAGGAGCATATCGATCTCACCGAGATTCAGGATGGCTTAGGCCGCAGTCCTGCCGCCCTTTTGGAGGAGATCGACCGGATCATAATAAATCTGGAAATTGAGCACGGGCATTACGGATTCATCCCGCCAGCCTCCATCTATCACCGGTTCATGACCGGACTTACGGGAGGCAAGATGTCCTCCTCCAAGCCGGAGAGCCATATCGCCCTCACCGAAGATCCCAGAGAGGCAGGAAAGAAGATCATGCGGGCCATCACTGGAGGGCGGCAGAGCCTGGCTGAGCAGAAGAAGCTGGGCGGCGAGCCGGACAAGTGCTCCATCTACGAGTTTCTGGTGTTTCACCTCTCCCAGGACGACAGGGAACTTTTGGAGCTTGATGCCGAATGCCGCTCCGGGAGAAGGATGTGCGGAACCTGCAAGAAGGACGTGGCTGAAAGGATAGAGAGGTTCCTGCGTGAGCACCAGCAGGCTCGCGAGGCTGCCAGGGAGAGGCTGCCGGAGTTTGGGATAGATGTATCGAACTGATTGTGCTTCTTTGCTGTGTTAAAGCAAATGAAATCTCAACCGGACCTTTTTGTATTTCTAAATTTTTCTAGCTTTTTTAGTTATTTCTTTGCAGGTTATTTTTGTGAATACTATGTTTAATTTTATTATATAATTACACGAATTTAGAAAAATATTTATAGTTAAACGAGTGGAAAGATTGAGAATTTGCGAAAATTCTAATTGGAAGAGACGACAGTATTATCGTAATAATTAGACTATTAAAAAAAGCCGAAAAGATATTATGAGGCAGCATGAATCCCAATAGCAGCAAAGTATGCTTGATGGCAGCCATCCTGGTGGTTTCGCTCATTCTGTTCATATCTCCAACCATCGCTGCGGAGAGTTCCGGAAATGATACGTTTTCAATATCTGGATCTGTCCATAACGATGTGAATGGCAACGGCATATATGACTCAGGCGATAGAGGAATTCCGGATGTGTATATTCTACTGAAGGATTCCAACAATGTGACAAGAGTTGATACGGATACTGATATAAATGGCATCTTCTCTATTAGGGGCATCAAAGAAGGCGATTATTACCTGGAAAGAGTGGTTGAAAAAGGCTGGAAACAAGTGAATCCCAACTCTTCCACCGCCTATAATATTAAATTGAATCGCGAAAGTGTCAAAAACTATTCTGATATAGATTTTCTGGATAGACGAATTCCAATTGAGAAAGGCGGAACAGATTTCATCGCATTGGTCAAGGCAGATATCAAAGGAGCAACAAGCTATCTATGGCCTGGTGTTGTATGGTTTTCTGTCTTTGTATTCATGTGTCTTCTTGTACTTTTTACGTTAATTAAGCTGCATTCGGCAATCGGAAAGAAAAAAGTGGACACAAACGAAAGCGATTGCTCATGCAACTACCTGCTTCTCTTTGTCCTGATAGGCACAGCCTTCCTGGGCTGGACCTTTTACATCTATGGAAAACCATTTTATATAATTCCATTGATAGGCATAGCCTGTTTGGCAATTCCACTCATTCTCTCAATATCAGCGGATTACAATATTGGATCTAAGCTGGATAACGGTGAGATAAGAAAGGCCATTGTAATATCCCTTACCGTAGTATACATCATCTTCCTGGCAATATCGTTCGAAAAAAGCATCGATGACACAGAGATGAATATTCAGAGTTACGATGCCAATTTTACCATGAAGATTGACAAAGAAATAAATAAAGAAATGGAGAAAAAACAGACGACATCCCAAACCATGAACCTCAGGGGTAAGATAAACTCTAATATTGAAGACTTCGCGACTCCGGAAAGATTGACGGCAGATTTCTCCTCAAACAAAACGGAAGTCATCCTGATATCTAAAGAAAATAACAGCGATAATGCAGGAAGAAATGTACCCCTGCCATCCAGTTCTGCAAACGCTTCCAGCCAGCAAATGATCCCTGAGGAAGTTATGGCTACGTTCACTAAAAACTTCCTTTACGTGTATATATTGATAATATTATTTTACTTCGGCAGCAGATTCGTTGATGAGTATAGGACATCCAGCACCCTGGAAAAATACTTATCAAAAGGTAATCAGGAAAAATTGGACATAGATGGCATTACCGCGGCTAGATTCGCCCTGGGTGATATCGGCGCTAGAGAATACAAGGAGACAATCGACGCCTTAGGATACCGGGCCGACAAGACGATCGAGGTGAGCAAATACGCACTTTCTGTGGCTATTTCCGATGTAGAAAAGAAATATGAAGCCTGGAAGGAAGCTGATGCGCATGAAAAGGAGACCATTGAAAAATTTAAAGTGATGCAAGCAGGAATAGGGAATCATACGGTTACAGCAAGTGATCTTGAAAACGCCAGAACTCAGAAAGAAGATGCCGCAAATCAGTTAAAGAATGCAAAAGCAGATTTCGAAACTGCGATCGCAAATGTCGATAAGATTAAAAAAGAGCTAATGGATGAGGAGAATAAGAAGTCAGGTTAGATCGCAGCAATGGGCGAATCAAAATCGAATCCCTAAAAAATGCCTGTTAAGGGGCGTCCTGCAAGATGATAGCTGCACATCCCTAATATGTTCGATGAGGCAGGGAGCTTTGCTTCTTATGGATATAGTAGAAGTCGTGCTCTACCCTTTCATCTTCTCCACGACATGGATCTCTTCGATCGCAGTCTCCGGATAGTTCCCCGTCCCGTCCTTCTCCAGGTACTTGACCATATCCCAGACATTGAGCAGAGCCGCCGCCACCCCGGTCAGTGCTTCCATCTCCACACCCGTTTTGCCCACAGATGTCACAGCGACCGTCGCCCGGACCGACTCCCGCTCAATCTCGAAGTCCACATCCAGTCCGGTGATAGGAATGGGATGGCAGAGGGGGATCAATCTGGGCGTGTCCTTTGCCGCAAGGATTGCTGCCAGCCTGGCGGTGGTGAGAACGTCTCCCTTTTTGACCTGGCCTGACTTTATGGCCTCTATTGTGGCTTCTTTCAGATGGATCGATCCCGTCGCCGTGGCCTTTCTGAAGACGGGCGGCTTTTCTGTGATATCCACTATTCCGGATAGCTTTTCCTCTCCTGGCAAGTCTCTTCACGTCCTATTGCAGCTTCATTGCCTGGGGGATCTTTTCAATCACATCTGTGGCAGTCATGCCGAAATCCTTCTCAGGATAGACCAGATCTCCTGCCCGGCCGTTGACGAATGCGGCAGCGGTCGCCGCCCGCAATGCCGAGGTGCGGGCAAAGAATGCCCCGGTAACTCCTGCCAGGACATCTCCGGTGCCACCCACGGTCATGCCCGGATTTCCGGTGGTATTGGCCCGGACCACCTGGCCGTCCGAAACCAGGTCGACCTTTCCTTTGAGCAGGACCACCAGACCCTTCTGGCGGGCAAACTCCTTGAGCGGCTCAGCCCGCTCCCTGTAGTCCAGGTCGACCAGGCCGATGCCGCTGATTCTCTTAAACTCGCCTGCATGGGGCGTGACAATTCCCTTCAGAGGCAGCTCTGGCTGGAGGGCATCGGCATCGATGACCGTCTTCTTGCAGAGGACAATGATCTCGGCCAGAGCTTGTACTGTCTCCGGATGCCTTCCCAGCCCCATGCCCATGACCACCACATCGTGCCTGGCAATCTGCTCCTTGAGGACCGGAATGTCTGCTGGGCAGAGGTGATCCTCGGATAGAGGCTGAACTATCAGGTTGGGGGAGTAGCCGGAGATGGTCCGGGCTGCCCTCTTCGGCGTGGCCACGGTGACTATGTCCGCCCCAGCCCGAAGAGCAGCCATGGCTGAGAGCGCCGGAGCGCCGGTGTACGGCCCGCCGCCGATCACCAGTATCCGCCCGGAGTCTCCCTTGTGGCTCTCCAGCCTCCTTCTTCCCACCAGCCACAGGTCGCCCTCACCCACAAAAAACTCTGCCGCTGGAGGAATGCCGATATCCTCCACCACGATATCCCCGGACATCCCGGCTTTCTGTCGGTGGAAGGTGACCGTGGCATCAGCGTTCACCTGCTTGTTGGCTCCGAGACCGCTTGGAACGTCAACCGAGATCACCATTTTTCCTGAGGAGTTGATGGCGTCTATCGCCTGGCCCTCGAGACCCTTGATGCTTCCCCTAATGCCTGTGCCGAAGATAGCATCGACTATCAGGTCGCATTTATCCAGAGAAAGATCGGAGATATCAGAAATCATGCGCAGGTCATAGCCCAGGTGTTCAAGGATCTGCCAGTTTCTCTTTGCCTCCTCAGTGGCGATATCTCTGCTCCTGCCCAGCAGATAGACGGTAACAACAAATCCCGAATCGAAACCCGACAGGTGCCGGGCGGCCACAAAGGCATCGCCGCCGTTGTTGCCCCGGCCAGCCACGATAGCGATTCTCCTGCCCTTCGCCCGGGCGGCGATCTCCCTGGCAAGAGTTGCGCCCGCATTCTCCATGAGCTGCAAGGGAAGCAAGCCGAAATAGCGGCAATTGGAGTCGATTGCGATCATCTCTTCTGCAGAAATAATTGTCATAGTAGGACGATGGTAGTGATTAGATAAAGCTTCTATCCTCCGGATGGGGGTGGATTGTCACCTGCAAAGATTAATAGAGCTAGACGGGGTAACAATATAGAATGGATTTCCACGAGAACTCAGAGTCTGTGAAGATGAAAAAGCTTAATCTAACTGCTACGCTGTGGGAAGAGGAATGCGTCTGGGTAGCTGAGTCTCTAGAAACTGGCATTGCAAGCTGTAAAGATACGCCGCAAGAGGCCCTGAGCAACCTGAAGGAAGCTCTTGAGCTCTATCTGGAAAATGCAAGATTGCTGGGGATACGAGATGATTTGGATGCCGCCTTGACCTCGACACATAAGTTCACAACTCTGATAGAGGTATCCGCCTGATGAAGCCCTTGATGGCTAGAAATCAAACAGCGACTTCTGCTTCTGCTCTTTGGGAGCCTCGCTGAAGCTGAACAGGTTGCTCTGACCCCTCTTCGTGCAGAGCCGCTCCTTGGTTACCCCAAAGCTCTCGAAGATGCGCAGCACAGGCGGCAGGATCTGCTTTTCCACGTAGTACTCCGTGTCCAGAGGCATATTCTTCTCCAGGACGTAGGCCGGGTCCTCGGCACGGTTGACAAACAGCTCTTTGCTCTTCTTGCCCCTTTTTCCCTGGATGATGACAAAGGGCACTCTGTCACCCACGCCGGGCACAGTGCCGCCGCGCTCCCGGATCTTCTCCACCAGCTGGATGTGCGGCTGCTTGTTCTTGTAGGAGCCCGGGCTCTTGGTATAGCGGCGGGTCAGAGTTAGCTCCTCGATCAGGGTTGGGTCCAGAGAGAGATCCTGATTCTGAAGCCTGAGAACCACGGATCGGACGTGCTCGACCGCCTCATCCACCTTGCCCTCTTTGAGAACCAGCTCCAGGCAGGTCTTGAGCGTCTTGGATGTCAGGCCGCACCAGTCCCGCCGCACCGTTTCCATGCCCCTTACCTTGATCCTGTCCTTCCAGCCGTCGCCAATCGGCTCAAAGACCCAGAGAGCGTAGCGCTTCTTGGCCAGGAATATGCCCCGCCTGGCGAAAGCCTCAAAGACCAGCTCCATCGGCTCGGGAAGGGAGGCAGTGACAGTCTCTGCGATCTTTCTGCCGATCAGCTCCGCGTCCTGCAGGGTGATTGGCCCGCCGGCGCGTCCTGCGGGCTGCAGGCGCACAAATACGCTGTCCGTGTCCCCGTAGACCACAGAGAGGTCATAGCATTTCTCTGCCGCTTTTCCAAAAGGCAGGGCATCCTTGAAGACCACCTCTCCCCCGATCACATAGGCCGAGCCGATATCATCGATGATCTTCTTGGTGCGCAGAATGTTCTCCCTGCCAAATGAGGTGACTGCATTGGCCAGAGCCAGGCTGTAGAGCCGGGCGCGGGCGTACCCGGAGTAGCCGTAAAAGCTGTTGAGCAGAATCTTCATGGCATACTGCTTGGCATCCAGAAAGCGCCGCTCTTCCTCCCCTGCCTTCTTCATCAGGTTCTTGGTCGCAGTCCTCTCATCGAGCAGCTCTCGCAAGACAGCGGGCATTATGCCAGGCGAGACCTGTGGGGAGACGAACTTGCCGCCCGAGGGCGCGGTTATAATCTCCTCAGCTTCCGCCCTTACTGCCTTCGCCGGTCCGCTCGCCGCTTTAAAAGCATTCGCGGAAGCCGTGGATGATGACGCAGCAGAAGACGGCAAAGAAGTTGAAGAGACAGATGAGGCTGAAGAAACAGAAGATGCTGAAGAGACAGACGTAGAGGAAGCGGACGAGGAAGCCTGGGTGAGCACTGTGGTGTAGCAGAGGTTATGGGCCATCATAATAGTAGGATAAAGCGACTTGTAGTCCAGGATGACCACGTCCTCTACCAGCCCTTTCTCCGGCACCAGCACAGCTCCGCCTTTCAGGCCCTCGTTCTCTTCGTAGCGCTCCTCAGAGATATCCGCGTCCGGTTTGGGCGGCACCACCCGGTACCGCTCACGGAATCGGCGCATGAGCAGGCTTTCCACCATTCCGGACTGTCCGCCATTGACAATATCCTGAAGCAGAGATCCGCTGGCCCGGGAGAGGGCGATGTACTTGTCCATTAGCCTCAGGTCGAGGAGCATATGCAGGGCGAGGACGGCATCTCTTCTGGAGTAGCTGACGAAGCGGCGCAGACCCTCGCCCTCCTCCGCCCAGAGGGATTCAATCTCCTTTGGGTCCACATCGTACTTCTCCATCTTGAGAAGCTCTGCAGCGGCATTTCTGAGGGTGTATTGCTTGAGGCTGTAGGAGGAGCGGATGATGGGCAAGAGGTCCACCACGACCCGGCCAGTAATGGATACGTCTGTTCTGCTCACGATCTTTCTAATGTACCAGGAGCTGCCGTCCCTTCCTACCCGGGCGTCCACCCGGTTCTGCTTGTACCTCTCCTGAAGGTAGGGAAAATCGAACTCATTGGAGTTGTACCCGGCCAGGATATCCGGATTGTAGTCACGAACAATTGAGGCAAAGGATGAGAGAAGATCGCTCTCATCCTGACAGGATCTGGTATCTGGGCGGGGGCAGTCGATATTCTTTCCCACCAGCACTAGGGTATGGTTGCCCTGGTATGCCGGCTCGAAGGCCATGCTGATGAGAATCACAGGCGACTTTTCTGCCTTAGGCATCTCACCATGGTCGGGCAGGCACTCGATATCAAAGCTCATAAAACGGAGCGGTGCGTTGGTCTCATGCGAGACGGGGCGCAATGCCCCAAAGGGTATCGGAGGCAGGGCAGATTGGGCGACGGCTCCGGATGCGGGCGTGACCGCGGTCCACTCCGGGATGGGTGCATCTACCCAGCCCATGCCGCCAAGGGAGCAGTCGATGAGAAACCTGTTCTTGAAGAGAA
>DAONES010000025.1:17914-22761 GCA_035403205.1 Methanothrix sp.
GAGCAGTCGATGAGAAACCTGTTCTTGAAGAGAATATCCGTCTCATAGACCGCTTTAATTCCGGCAATCTCCTTTGCCCTTTCCCTGAGGCTTCTCACCTCTTTTGGGTCATGAGTGGTGATCTTGAGCATCTTCTGGGGAGCGGTCTGATAGCCGATGGGCAGGAAGCGCTCCACCACCTCCACCTCCTGGCCCAGTGCCAAAAGCTCCTCCCGAGCGCTTTCCGACAGCTTTTCATCCACTCCGGCATAAAAGTAGGGGCGAAATCCTGCCACTCGACAGGTGACGCTTTTCCCTTCGGGCGTGCTGCCGAAGAGCTGCACCAGCGGACTGTGATCCGAATCGTAGGTGTAATTGGCATCCAGGATCTGGAAGATCATCGTTTATAAATGGAGATTTCTGCATAAATAGCTAATTGTGCCGGAGCAATATGGCTAAATAGGAACATAAACGATAAAATTGAATAGTTTGCGGGAAGCTGACGGGAGACGAAAGATGACGATCAGAGATGATTTTTATAAATTAAAGTGTAGGTATCTCAACATCATCACTATTGCTCGATCAAAGGTGACTGAATTATGCATCTCTTGATAAAGAGTATCATCTTATCTCTTCTGATCGCATCTTTGATTGCAGTCTCTCAGTCGGCTGAAGATAGTTCGCCCAAGCAAGTTTTAATTCTTTCCTCCTATAATCTGGGGATGAAATGGGATGACAGCATAATATCTGAGATTAAGCATCAATTTGCAATTCATATGCCTTCCGCCGCCATTAATGTAGAATTCATGGATACAAAGAGAATCGATCCCAATGCGTCCCGTCTGAATGACCTGAAAACATTGTATCTTAAGAAGTATAAAGACCGTCATTTCGATGTTATCATCTCTATCGATACAGACGCATTTAATTTCCTGCTCGATCACCGCGATGAAATATTTCCAGGAACGCCGGTAGTATTCTGCGGTGTCGTCAACTTTGAAGATGAGATGATACGAGAAAGACCCAATTTCACCGGGGTAACGGAAGTATTCGATATCAACGAAACCGTCTCGTTGATGCTCAAGCTGCATCCCGATACAAAGCTTATTGCTATTGTAAATGACAATACGACAACCGGTCGATCCAACCGGAAGATAATGGATGATGCGATTTTAGGTCTTAAAGACAGAGTCTCCTTTGAGTATCTTGATAACCTCACAGCAGAGCAGCTCGCAGAGCGTGTGTCAGCCCTACCGGATGATAGCCTGATCCTGGAGATGACCTTTAATCGGGACAAAGATGGAAAGATTCTGACTTATGAGGATACAACAAGCCTGCTGCACAGCTCTAGCTCTGTTCCCATTTATGCTCTGTGGGATTTCTTCATCGGATACGGCATTGTCGGAGGAAAGCTTCTCACTGGATCGTCTCAGGGAAGCGAGGCCGCCAAGCTCGCGCTGCGAATTTTAGAGGGAGAAGACGAAGACAACATTCCCGTTGTGAGAAAGAACTTCAATCGTTTTAAGTTCGATGATTTTGAACTGGACAGATTTGGCATTCCCATCTCCAGCTTGCCTCCTGATAGCATCATAATCAATCAGCCATTTCAGCCGCGCATCGATCTGAGCGGCTATAATTTAAGCGGTCTCAATCTATCTCAGACCAACATGATTCGCTCGCAGCTACAGAATACCAATATGGAGATGACAAACCTCAGCAGAGCTTTTCTCGTAGGATCCGAATTGAGCGAATCCAGGTTGGCCGGAGCCTGCTTCCGAAATGCAACCCTGATTGAAACGGATTTTGGCGGATCTGATCTATCATTTGCCGATTTAAGCGGCTCGATCCTAGCTGGGTCCAATCTCACAGGCGCTAACCTGACTGGAGCGGACCTCAAAGGAGCGGATCTCAGCCAGGCCACCTTGCCAAATGCGATCTTAACTGGGGCGAACATGAATGATTCCAACGCCACTGCTGCCGTTCTAAGGCAGTCTGATCTTACCGGAGCCACTCTAGTCAGATCGCACTCCCGGCGGGCTAACTTGATCGATTCGCTATTAGTGCGAGCCAACCTCTCGGAAGCGGATCTCGTTGGAGCGGCCCTGATTGGATCAGACATGACCGGTGCGAATCTTTCCAATGCCAACCTGGAGGAAGTAAGGGCCTCCAATGTAAATCTTTCAAAGGCAAACCTGGGCGGTGTCGACCTCATGGCCACCAATCTCAGCGCCGCAAACCTAACCAGATCAAATCTGTCCAATGCTTACATGAGACGGGTCATGCTGAGTGATGCAATCCTCAAAGGGGCCAACCTCTCCGGGGCAGACATGGTGGGAGCAAATATGATCAATGCGGATCTGTCGGGTTCAACGATCAAAAGGGCTGATCTCTCAGAAAGCCGTTGTTATGGTGCGGAGTTTGTCGGCACTCAATTGATTGGATCTAACCTCGGATTTGCCAATCTGACCAGTGCAAACTTCAGCCAGGCAAACCTATCCGGGTCAGATCTCTCCTCTTGCGATCTGGAAGGCTCAGATCTCTCAAGAGCAGATCTCTCAAAGTCAAATCTCAAAATTGCCAATATGAACAGGGCAAAACTATCCGGTGCGGACCTTTCCGGAGCAAGCCTGCCCGGAGCACATCTGGAAGAATCAGATCTTTCCAATGCCAATCTAGAAAACGCTGATCTAACCAATTCCCTGCTAAGCGGCTGCAAACTTGCCGGCGCCAATCTCAACGGAGCCAGGCTTCTTGGTGCCGACCTTAGCCTGGCAAAAATGAATGAATCCCAGATGGCCCGCGCCAACATGATCGGCTCCAAGATGAACTGGGTGGACCTGAGCCTCAGCAGTTTCATAGAATGCCAGTTCACCAGAGCGGAACTCTTCGGGGCAAACCTGAGCAACTCAGATCTCACAGGCTCGGACTTCACCAGGGCATATTTGGTGAGAGCAAATCTATCCCAATGTTCCATGAAGGACGTCAACTTGGATTATGCCGATCTTACGGGAGCGAATCTGAGAAATGCCCAAATGAAGGCGGCAAGGCTCACAAATTTATTCTTAAATGAAGCAGACCTATCGAATGCGGACCTGACTGGATCTTATCTTTATGGCATGACGCTGAAGGATACTGTTTGGAGAAAGGCGAACTTAAGATCATCCAGCATAATCTTGTTGAATTTCTTGGATGCAGATTTCAGCGGTTCGGATCTGAGAAAGACCCGTTTTGCTCAGACCTATATAAAAAACACTAACTTTACCGGTGCGGATCTGAGTGGGGTTATCTTTGACATTTGTGCCTTCGAAAACACTGATTTTACAGGCGCAAATCTGCAGGGAATTAAGTACGATTCCGTTTCGCTTGATTTTTTCGCGAGGTCCAAACTCGATAATGCCAAGTTAAGCCCGGATCTGCAAAAGGATCTTGGAAAATTAAAGCCCGAAACGGGCGTGAAGTAAATGGAGTGGGTCTGATTGAAATGCATTTTGGCATTGATCCCCTTGGCAATCCTCCTGGCTAGCCTGGCAGGAGCGGTCGGTAGCGCAGAAGAAAGTAATACCTCAATTGGAGGGGGGCTAAATGTGACGCTGCTGGATTTCGGCCCGGTTGGAGACCATGGCTGGACCTACGAGGCCCATTTAGGGGCAACGAAGATGGCCAAAAATCTGTCTTACGTCAACCTGTCGGAGAAAGAGAATGCAGCCGGGCCCGACGCTGCTCAGATGCTGAGAGACTATGCAAAGAACGGAGCCAAGCTGATATTCTGCCACAGCTACAACTTCATAGATGCCATCAAAGAGGTTGCCCCTGTTTATCCGGATGTCGTTTTCATGTGGGGGGGCGGAACGGAAAAGCTGGCAGCAAATGCCGGAGTCTATTACGGGCGGATTTATGAGGCTCAGTACCTTGCCGGAATCGTAGCTGGTAGCATGACCAGGACGGGAAAGGTCGGGTTTGTCGCCGCTCTTCCCACCTCCCAGGTGATAATCGGCATCAATGCCTTTGCTAAAGGTGTAGCATCCTCCAATCCTCGGGCCGAAGTGCATGTGGAGTGGATCGGAGACTGGTATGATCCTGGGAAAGAGAGGGCAGTGGCCCTATCACTCATCAGCAAGGGCTGCGATATTCTGACCCACTGGTCCGATTCCGATGCGACGGGTCAGACCGCCGATGAGATGAGTGTCCACTTCATCTCCTTCGGCTCAGATACCGGCAGGTTCTCTCCTCGTGTGTACCTCACCGGAGCCGTCTGGCGCTGGCAGCCTATAATGACAGATATTGTTGAATCAGTGCATAACGGTACATGGAACACTCAGCCCGGACAGGAGTGGTGGTACGGACTGGCAGAAGGAGGAGTGGCTCTGGCGCCTTTTGGAGAGAATGTTCCCAACAATGTTCGATCTCTGGCAGGAGAGAAACAGGAAGAGATCGTGCAGAAAAAGCTTGCGATATTTCCCGGTTTAAGCGATAAGCAACTCAAGGAGATGTATTACCTGGAACCGAATGTTGTGGGGATGCTGCCACCAACATAGCTCTTCTCTTTTTTTGAATGCTATCAGATTAAAAATTAATAGTAGTAGTGCAGAAATTATTCTATGAATTATTCCGCGAATCTAGCGAGTTTGGGGTTGTATTCGGCATTTGCGCTTCTCGCCATTATTTCATGTGCTTGCTCAGAAGATCTCCTCGAAATCAAAGATCATTTTATCCCCCTCGATAAGAACTTGAGCGGTCTGGATCTATCGGGGGCCCACCTGAATCATTCCGAACTGCAGGGCGCTGATCTGCATAATAGCAACCTCAGTCGATCCTATCTAAACCAATCCAGTCTCTTTGATGCAAATCTGAGAGAGGCCAACCTCAGT
>DAONES010000026.1:0-22399 GCA_035403205.1 Methanothrix sp.
CTTCATAAGACAATATTGGTGGAAATATTATATTAAGTTTTGCAAGGAACTATAGATAGCTTGCTAAGGGTTGCCTATGAAGAATCACATTTTCGCACCACTCAGCTATTTGCTTCGTTAATAGCCTGGGAATTAAAAAATTCCACGTATAAAATTCTGTAATCAAACGATGGCTGCGCAAAAAGTCAGGCTCCTGAATTGGGTGAGACTTCATATCTGCCCTGCGGCTCCCACAGGCAACAGTCTCATATGAGCGCAAACGCGCTGGTCAGCACGCGTTGTCGACTGCTTCGGCAACTGCTAGGCAAAAATGCTCGCATGATATACGGCGAAACGGCTCGGACGGCTCAGCCCACAAACAGCGGATTCAGGAGCGCGAGACATGAAACCCCGACACGGACCCGGCATGCATGCTGTCAGTCGCATCTGGCCCACGTGTCCGCAAGGATCGGCCAGCAGGGGACCGCCCTCGCCCGCAAAGCATCCCGCCCGGCCCAGGACCCGAGCGCTTGCCTGGCAATCAATCCCGCCTGGCGGACGGCGGTTATCGCCCCGGATGGCCTTTTATCGCGAGACGACCCAATCGGCGCGGATTGAGTGATCTGGAAAAAGACGTCTGTCTCTCATCTGAACTTTGCGGCTTTCCGGCATCACGTTAAATCCGTGACATTGGACCGACTGGCAACTCTGGCGGCAGGCCCACGCACGCGCCCCGCGTTGCCGTTCCGCCGGTGGCTTCTGCGGTCAAATACACATTGCTCAGAGATCCTCAATTGTAGCACACGACGTAGTCGGACAGGCTTCTAGAGCCTTCAGATCAACCTCGCCCGCCGCGAGCGGTTTTGCAAGCAATCTTCCATCATGAAATGCCTTCATAATGCGATCGATTTTTCTTTGAGTATCTATAGAGTAGTAAGACTCGCCACAGTTCGGACAAACGAATGCAGGAATGTTCTTGATCACTACTACCTGCTCGCCAACTCTGGCGACAAATTCTGTGATTCCTTCTCGCATCTTGCTCTTGCATAGAAGGCATTCACCAGGGTCCATTCTATCTCCTCCACCTGCTATTTACCCATTCATCTTCGTTTGGCAGATATACTGTCACTATTACCAGTCGATCTTTGCAGATAGCCACAACTATATGATGCGGCATCCCTCTTGTTAGCCCTAACATCAGCACAGCGGGGCAGCGATAATCGTCATGGTATTTCTCTATTATCTCTCCATTTGTTAATAAGGATATCAGATCCTCGGCGGATACGCCTCTTTCGAACATCCTTGCACCGGCATGATTTGAGATGATTATATCATTTGTCAAAACAAACGATTTTATCTTATCATGCAGGACATTTTCTTCTTCATTGTTGCTCGTAGCAGCACCGCCTTAAGCCGTTGCGCACAAATCGCTGATGCAGATATCGAACACATCCCATAAACAGAATTATTTAGTTTAGACATTAATTAGAGTATCGGCTTTAGAGATCAGACTTGCCATTTAGTGCGGAGTTATTCTCTCGCTCACCAAAGCCGCCCGCCCACATATGCCCGCGCACCCCCGCGTGAGCCCGTCCGAGCGTCCGCATGGAAGACGACAACGCAGCCAGCCCCGGAGGGCCCGGCTTTCTGGCAGCGGTCTAAAGCATGCGAAGAAAAAACGAGATCATCGATGACCCAGAGTCATTTTATGGCGAAGTTCCAGAACTCAAAGGACTGTGGGCAACGGGCAAAACTCTTGAAGAATGCCGAAGGAACCTCATGGATGCCCTTGAAGATTGGATCGCAGCGCATCTGGCATGGGGCTACCCGGTCCCGCCTCTCGAAGGTCATATGATACAAGTCTCGAAGGAGCCGATGGCTGTTGCAGACTAAACTCGTACCGGTTTCATGGCACGATCTAATCAGCCGTCTCAACAAACTTGGGTGGAACGGACCTTTTCCCGGTAAGAAGCATCCGTACATGCAAAAGGATGGAGTATTCTTGCTCATTCCCAACCAGCATCATGGCGAAGACGTTAGCGTTGACCTCATTAAGAAAGTCCTAAAAAGAGCAGAAATCAGTCTTGATAAATGGTTTGAGGCTGCATAACTTCATATCCCAAATCCAACTTCCTTGGAAAACCACTCTTCTTGAGTTCAACACTTCCTGACACTGGGTCCAACGGGCCTCCTGCCCCCATGCACGATTGCCTGCCAGGCCATCCATCCCGTCGTGACAACATCGCCATTTAGTCCCAGCCCCACTGGTGGCGCAGCCGGGACCCGATGCGGGGATACGGAACGTTTGAGGAACTGCTGGGGGCGGCTGGCCCACTGCTCTGAAAAGATCTGCCAGCCGGAGACTGCCAGCGCTCGCAAAGCAGCTCATCCCGGCCCACGAGGCCGGGCGCTTGCTTGGCAGCTGGGCCAGGCTGGCGGACGGAGGCTGCCGTCCCGGATGGCCTTTTGTCGAGAAACGACCTCTTTTGGCGCGGCCCGACATGTTCAGCATACGGCGAAGGACCCGGTAGCGGGAATGGCAAACCACGATGCGAGGATGCTGCATGTTCGCAGGCTGCCGGGCTCTGCTGACCTGCGCGCTCGCAAGGATCGCAAAGCCTGTGGACCGCCATTAATCCCATTGTACGTCCTCTGTGTCCCGTGCCTTTGCGTCAGGATACTGCCACCCGGTCATAATATCGAGATTTATCAAATGATTTTTAGAATGTGATGTGATTATGAGCAAGTCACAACAAGTATGAAAAAATTTTAACAAAGTTTTTATAGCATCTTCTGCTCGTTGATCTTCCATCGAGGATCGTGATAGAGCATGAAAATTACAAAGTATGCAACTATTGCAGCAACTTCATTCGTATTATTGCTGCTACTTACAACTATAGCCATGGCAGGCGATCCGAACGGTTCAGCCACCTATACTGATGATGTAGCCGGGCTGAAACTGGCCACCAACTTCGCCTGGACTTTAGTGGGAGCCTTCCTGGTATTCTTCATGCAGGCGGGATTCGCCCTGCTCGGCGCTGGCGCCTTGAGGGTGAAAAACACAGTCAACTACTTCGCCAAGAGCTACATGGACTTCTCCATAGGCGCTCTGGCCTACTGGGCGGTTGGCTTTGCCCTCATGTTCGGAGGCTCCAAGCTCTATGCAGGACTGGAAGACGGCAACAGCATAATCGGATGGAGTGGGTGGTTTCTCACAGGAGATGCCTATGATGTCTCGACTATGATGTTCTGGATGTTCCAGGTGGTCTTCGCTGCCACGGCTGCAACAATCGTCGCCGGTGCCTGCGCTGAAAGACTTAAGCTGCAGGCTTATCTCATCTACAGCGGCATCGTCACCGCCATCATCTACAGCATCTACGGCCACTGGGTTTGGGGAGGCGGCTGGCTGTCAACTCTCCCATACGGTGTGGGTGCCAGGGATTTCGCCGGCTCCGGCGTGGTGCATGCCATCGGCGGCCTGGTATCATTGGCGGCCATAATGCTCCTCGGTCCGAGGATCGGCAAATTCAATAAAGACGGCACACCAAACGCCATACCCGGTCATGACGTAGGATACATCGTCTTGGGCACATTTGTGCTCTTCTTCGGATGGTTCGGATTCAATCCGGGATCTACGCTGGCTGCAACGGATCTGCGCATCTCAGTGATCGCAGTCAACACCTTCTTGGCAGGAGCTGCCGGCGCAGTGCTGGTCTGCTACTGGACATTCCTGAAAACCAAAAAGGTGGACATTGCCCTCACCTGCAACGGCGCTCTGGCAGGCCTTGTGGGAGTTACTGCACCCTGTGCCTACATTCCAACCTGGGCGGCGGTGGTAATTGGGCTCATATCTGGACTAATAGTAATGTATGGAATAAGGTTCAATGATTGGGTGCTCAAAGTAGACGATCCGGTAGGCGCTGTGGCAGTGCACGGCTATAACGGTATCTGGGGACTGCTGGCGGTGGGAATCTTCGCAGATGGCACCTATGGCGGAGTAAGCGGACTTATCGTCGGTAATACCGGTCAGATGATGGCTCAACTGATTGATGCAGCGACCGTAGCAGTATGGGCATTCGGAACCGGTTATATACTATTCGCTCTGCTAAAGCATACAGTTGGACTTCGCGTGCCAAGAGAAGAAGAGCTTAATGGATTGGATATAGGTGAGCATGGCTATTCTGCCTACCCCGAGTTTGTAACCCAAGAACAGCATGGGGATATAATGATGGTGGAGCCGGATAATCATGCTTCGGACCATTCGTGAGACGGAGTGAGAACATGAAAATGATCCAAGCAATAGTCAGACCATCCAAAGTGGAAGAGGTAAAAAATGCCCTTGATCAAGCAGGGTACACGAGCCTTACCTCCATCGAGGTAAAGGGACGAGGTCGGCAGAAAGGCATAACGCAGATGTGGCGCGGCGAAGAATACAAAGTGGATATGCTTCCCAAGGTCAAGGTCGAGATCGTAGTTCCCGATGAAAAGGAAGACGAAGCCATTGAGCTGATCAGAAAAGCAGCGTACACAGGGAACATCGGCGATGGGAAGATCTTCGTCCTGCCGGTGGAGAAGACCATCAGGATCAGGACGGGTGAGACAAACGGCAAGGCTCTCTAGCCTGCCGCCGTTTTTTTCATCAATTGAAGGAGGGCAATCCAGCGATGGTTTCATAACTGTTATGATAATTAGCGTAACAGTTATGATACTTCATCCAACAATATCATATATGTGACGAGGAAGTAACATTAGTTGACCTTCGTAGACAGCAATTCTGGTGAAGGTCAAATGAGACTGAGAGGAGGGATAAAAACGAGAAAGACAGGGATAGCACTATTACTAGTAGCTTTCTTGACCAGCATTGCATCCGCAGAATACACTCTTAAAGACAATCTCACCCTGGAGATGAAGCAGAGTGTGTCCGGCACGGGCTATTTTATGAACTACAAGTACGCAAAGATGCCCAACACCCTGGGTATCAACGGAACACGAAACAACGGCGTCGAAGTTCTGGACTACAGCCACGGGAGCGGCGAAATCGATACAGAATCGATACTATCTGCGGAGACCAGAGATTATACCAATTACGGTGTTGCCAAGAGCGACAATTACGACCCGGATTATGCGGAGGCGCTCAGCTGTATTCATCTTAAGGAAGATAATGCCATGACATATAGACCGATATCCCTCAGCGTAGGTACGGGATATTACGCTGGCAGGCCTCTGAGCTTCGACTCTCTGATCAAGGAGAAAAGCTGGCTCAAGAATCGTGGGTCTCTTACCCTGATGCACCACGAGGTGGAATATGCCCATGCCCTGGACAAGGAATTGGAGATCCTGGCCAAGGACTTCATCTCTGAGGAGGATCCCGCCGTCAGCATGATGAACGTCTCCGAGGATATGACCGAAGGCCGTGCGCATATTGGCTTATTGCAGGGCGACCCGGATATCGTAACCGCGGAAGATGAAGAAGAGAACGATTTCATCGTGAACACCGCCTGGAAGAAGCCGCTCGTCGATGTGGATGAGGATTATTGGGGAACTTACCACATTGAGAAGCTCATGAACCTCACATCATCGGTAGACGAGGTGGAAGAAGACGACGACTGGCTGCCCTGCTGCTCCGGCGGGTATCTGACCCTGCCCGAGATATACCAGATGGGAAGCATGGGATTCGGCTCAGATGTGAAAGGAGTCTTCGATTGCACCTGCTTCAAGGCACCGACGACAGCTGAGTTTCCCAGGGCATGAGATCGCCCTGGTTCCCTATTTTTTATCATTGGACTTTTTGACTTTATTCTCCAGCCTTTGCCGATCCGCTTTAGCTTGAGCTGCAATAGGACTGTTCAATTCCAGTAAGATAGATGTCGCTTCTGTTATCAATTCGAGTGCTTCATCGAAGTTCCCCTCGCACTCATCCAATAGGGACAAATTTTTTAAACCAATCGCAATTGCATTCCTGTTTCCAAGCTCTTTGGAAATTTGCAGACTCTCCAAGATGAGCCTTCTGGCCTCATCCAGAGCACCCGAAGTATATGCTAGAATGCCAAGCTGGCCTAGCGAATCAGAAATTCCATCTCTATAACCGAGTTCCTGAAAAATCTTCAGGCTTTCCTGATAGAGATGACGAGCATTATCCAGATCGCCAGTGAGATACGCCAGATTGCCAAGTTGATGATACGATTGTGAAATCCCTTTTTTATCCCCAATCGATTTATAGGAATTCAGACTTTCCCTGTAAAGACGATCCGCTTTGGATAAATCTCCGGCTTCCTGGGCTAGAATGCCTAGTTGGTGAAGTGCTATGGCGCGGCCTCTTTTATCCCCCAACTCTTCGGAAATATTCAAGCTAATATTGTAGAGACGATTGGCCTCACCCAAATCACCCACCAGGTGCGCCAGATTACCGAGATGGTGTATCGCCTTTGAGATACCGTTTTTATCCTGATGTTCTTTCGATATCGTTAGGCTGTCTTGAAATAGTCTCCGAGCTTCAGTTAGGCTGCCCATGTACTCTGCTAGCATACCGAGCTTCCCCAATGAATCCGATACGCTGTGACTATCACCAAGCTCTCGAGATAACTTCAGACGCTCTGAGTAATATTTATTTGCAGAGTTAAGATCTCCCATTTGATATGCTAGGTTGCCAAGTTGACCCAACGCAACTATTGTCTCTTTTCTATCTTGAAGTTCCTGAGACCTTTTAAGGCTATTCTCGTAGAGTCTCTTTGCCTCACTATATTCACCTAACTGGTACTTAATAGATCCCAATTGATTGAGAACTCCTGCAAAAGCCAGACTTACCCCTGCATCGATTCCAAATTCTTTATAATCAAAGATTAGCCCCTCTAATGCAGCTGCACGCTCTCTCTTTGCAGATAAGCTCATATTATCGATATTATCGTGCAGGAAATCATTTACAAGAGTAGTCATCAATCTCAATTCAGGGAAAAATTCAAAAACTCCGCTGCGCCACCCCCAAAAATCCGGGGCTTCCCTGGCCAGACGGGTCAGAGCATAATCCGGCAGCCAGATGAGAACAGGACATGAAAAGTATTTGGGAAAAATCTCGCGGGACTGATTCAGCTCATCCAAAGCAGGAGCGGGACCATTTGAGGGCACTGAATGCTCAAAGCCAAAGATCATGATGGCGCTATTTCCTGATCGGTCTAGTCTATCCGGTTCCAGTGCCTGCAGAACCGCTCTTCTCAGGCTTGCGATCGGCTCATGCAGTTCTATAGAGATAATGGCCTTTTCGCCTGCCAGCATTTCCTTCAGCCGGTCGGCGTTCTGCCGACACTGGATCGGCTGATTGCACTTGATGAATCCCAGGCGAAAACCCTCTGCCAGGCGAATGAGGCTGGCTATTTGAAGCAGAACATCCTGATTTTGAGGGGATATCTCCGCGTCGCCAATAATGGGCTGCTGCTCGGGCAGGCCCATGCGGACTGCTTTCGCGCCCTCCTGAGGCTCACTTGGCTTGTCTGAACGCATCCTTGAACCCCGCCAGCTCTCTTACGGCAGGATGGACATCGCACCAGCGGTCTCCATTCATATACTCCAGCACGCTGAGATTGTAGAGCATGGCTTGATGCGAGGAATCGTTTCTCACCTGCTTATTCCTGGCCACTTTGGCCAGCAGATTGAAATGTTCATCCGGGACCATGCGTCCATACTCGTTGATCAATCGCCGAAATGCTCGTTGGGCAACGCTCAGGGAGATCGGAATTCGACCGCCTTCCGCCTGACCCAATTCAATAGTGTATCCAAGAAGCCGTATGAAATCCCGCAGCATCCCTCCGCTCTTTTCCGCCAGAAAATCGACCACATCCGTCTGGAAGAGTTTTTTTGCATCGAGCCTCTTCTCAGCCACATCGCAGAGAAGATCGATACCCACCTGGCAAGAAGTCCCGTCCTCTTCCTCGACCTTTATCATGGGCAGGATTTCATAATTGGGGAATGCTCCGGCTAGTTGAGTTGCTTTAAGGGAATAAAACATGGATATTGGAACGGTGTAGACTATGTGCGCATCCAGGGCTTTTAGCTGCTCGGCATGCTCCAGATAAAGTGCATCATGTGTAGTTCTTCCGGTCGTCTCATCCAGCACTCGCAAGACAATGCGATCCAAGTTATCGATTATTAATACCAGATCTCTAAAGCCCTTCTTTCGGATCTCAGGAATAGCCGCTCTGATGAACTCATTTATTCGCTGGATCAGCGGGTAGACCTGGGGGTCAAGCTTGAGACGAATATCCTTGCGTATTTCGTGACCTGTCCGGATCTGTCCGGTGATCCGGGCAAGCAATTTGGCAATCACCGGAAGAGGAGCAGGGGCGTTCAGTCCCAATTCGAAATCCGTCTTGAGTTCCGCCTGCATGGCCGCTTCATCCTTCCATCCGTAAACAACTTCCGCAAACCACATCATGATGCCTTTGGATAGGCGCTCATCTATTCGGATCCCCTTCTCGGAAAACGTGCGCTCCAGGCGCTTGATGATCGAGAGCAGAAGATCGGTATAAACCAGGTCCCCCATGTCAATATCTTCATCCGCGGCAAAGTAGACTACCAGGAATTTCTCTCTCTCCAGCCGGTTTGCCAGTCGCAGAAGCTCAGTGGACTTTCCGCAGCCCCTGTGACCGCTAATCAATTGAGTGGTTGATCTGCTTGAGCCCTCAATTCTCAACGCCAGGAGGCCCACAACATCAGTTCCGCCCCTCACACGGCTACAATCAACCCATCGCGGGTCTCCGCTTTGCAGAGGGTCCAGCTTTACAGAATTGTAGGCGTCTTTAAGATTGGTTGCCGGAGGATCGCAGGTCATCATAAACAATTCTAATCGATTTTCGTATAAATATTACTATGAAGAACTCTGCGGAAAATGAGAATTGAGGAAATAAGCTCAAAAGCGGAAAGAGATTGGGAAAGAACGCATCGATCAGGGTTTTGCGGGCGCGAGGGCTAAACCGCCCCGCACCCCCGCTCCTTCGTGCGCACACGAACCACATCATCTACCGGGAAGATGAAGATCTTGCCGTCTCCTGCTTCGCCCGTCTGGGCGTACTCGCAGATGAGGTCTATGACGGATTCTGCATCCTTGTCATCCACCACCATCTCCAGCTTCATCTTCGGCAGGAACTCCACCCGGTAATCGCCGGCCCGCCATTGAAGGGTGACTCCCTTCTGCCGGCCCCGGCCTTTGACCTCGCTTACCGTCATTCCCGAAAAGCCCTTGCTGTCCAGCTTGCCGCGCAGCAGGTGCAGCTTCTCGGGCCGAATTATGGCTTCAATCTTCTTCATTTTTCCTCTCACATGTAAGCGCCTTCGCCGTGCTGGCTGATGTCAAGGCCCACAGATTCCTCATCATCCCGCACCCGCAGTCCCATGACCGCGTCGATGACCCTGGCCAGACCATAGGTGACGATGAAGGAGTAGATCCAGGTGACCGCTACAGCCACTGCCTGCACGGTCAGCTGATGGGCATTTCCCGAGAGCAGCCCCGTAGCTCCGATGCTGGCAAAGATGCCTGTCGCCAGGACGCCCCAGGTGCTTCCGATGCCATGGCAGGCGAGAACATCCAGGGAGTCGTCCACCTTTGCGCTTCCCCTGATGAGAACGATGGCATAGTATCCGACTATTGCAGCTGCAATGCCGATGGGAATTGCCGCCAGAGGCGTCACATAGCCTGCTGCCGGAGTTATTGCCGCGAGGCCAGCCACCGCGCCCGTTACCATGCCAAGAGCCGAAGGCGCTCTCTGCCTCCAGGAGAGGAGCATCCAGGTTGTGGCTGCTGCTGCGGCAGAGGTATTTGTGGTGACGAAGGCATTGGCTGCAATGCCGTTTGCCGCCAGGGCAGAGCCGGCGTTAAAGCCAAACCATCCAAACCAGAGCAGAGCAGCACCGATGACCGTGGTGGGGATGTTGTGAGGCTCCATCGGATCTGTACCAAAGCCCTTTCTAGCGCCGATAACCATAGCCACGGCCATGGCGGAAACGCCTGCCGTGATGTGAACCACTATGCCTCCGGCAAAGTCCAGAGCGCCCATCTGTTGCAGCCAGCCCCCGCCCCAGACCCAGTGAGCCACCGGATCATAGACCAGCGTTGCCCAAGCCAGGGAGAAGACGAGAAATGAGCTGAACTTTATCCGCTCCACATAAGAGCCTGTGATCAGGGAGACTGTGATTATGGCAAACATCGCCTGATAGATCATGAATGTGAGCGAGGGAATCGTCAGGCCCTCTTTGACGCCCATGCCCACACCCGAAAGTCCCAGGAAGTCCAGGCCGCCGAGCAGGCCGCTTATGTCCTTTCCGAAGACCAGGGTATAGCCGTACAGGATCCACTGCAGGCTGATGATCCCCATTATGGCAAAGCTGAAGATGATCGTTGAGATGGCATTCTTCTTTCTGACCATGCCTCCGTAGAAGAGGCCCACGCCGGGAATCATGATCAGGACCAGAGCGGCGCTGATGAGAACCCAGGCATTATCAGCAGCATTGATGGCGGCATCCTCAGCAGAAGCCGCACCAGCGAGCAGTGTTGATATCAGTAAACAGGATAATAGCAATGAACGGATGGAACGCAACTTGACCACCAATTGATAAGACATAATCCTATTTAATAAGCATATTTAGGAGAAATTAAGCTGGATTCACAATGGGTATGAAAGTATCTTAAGCCCAGATTCATAAGATGTATGAAAAGATCCTAACTGAAATTAAGGGCAAATAAAAAATTCCTGATAAATTCAGACTGGATTTGGAGATGAAAATAGCCAGTTAGCCCATAGTCCTGCTCTGTGCCCCTCCTTTTGCGGTCTTATTCTACGCCCTCATTCTGCATTCTAATTTACATTCTCATCCTACGGTGCCCGGCGCCTCACGGGACATCTTTTGCTTTCGCTTCTCCTCCTTCTTTCTCTCCACCCGATACTCCTCAAAGAGGCTTTCCAGTCGCTCTACTCGCATTCTCGCCAGCCGGTCTTTCATCTCATCCTCCCAGGCAGCGCAGGCCGCCGCCAGATCCTCCGGCCTCATGAAGGGCATGTTGTTGATCATCTGCACAGGCAGGCTTTTGCTGGAAAACGCGGGAATTGCCACCTGCATGAAGTGCTCACGCATGGCCGTGCTCATCTCGCCTCCGGCCACCAATCCTGAGATTCCCATCTCACGCAGCAGCTCTGCTGTGCTCCTGCCGCCGCCGCTGGCATCCTGGAGAAATACCCAGTCGCCCTTTCCCAGACGGTGCTGCTCAATGGACTGATCAATTGATTTCTGGGTGAATGCCGCCAGTGGCTTGAGACTTTGCAGGCCGTGCGTCTGCTCGATTGCTTCCGCCTTCTTCTGCCGCTCCAGAATCTTTTTCAGTTTCTTGATGTATTTTCTCTCCGAGCGCAGAACCGAGCGGAGGCGCTGGATCTCCTTGTCCCGTATCTTGATCTCATGCTGCCGCTTTATTTCCCTGGCGGATTTGTCCCTCAGCCGATCCAGTTTGCCGCTGGCGGTCTTGAGTGCGGCATCCTTTTCCGCCAGGCGGGACTGCAACTCATCGGCATAGGAGCGCAGCGTTCTGACCTGCTCGGCGAGCTGCTGGTTGTGCTGACGCAGGGCGGCGATATCCGCCGAGATTTCCTGAGAGTGGCCAGGAGGGCTGCTTGGACTGCCCGGACTGTCCTGGGGCTTTTCCGCCTGGCCGATGGAGCCTGCGGAGGACGGCACAAACTCAGCGATGGCGTTTTCTATGGAGTAGCCCCTCACCACCAGAGCCTTCACCTCGTCTGGATCAACCTCGGAGGGAGTTTTCTTTTCCACTAGCATAAATTTATTTTTATATTTTTTAAAGGCGCTGATGGCCGCAGCCAGTGCATCGCGTTCATGATCATTTCTATAATTGAATTCCCGTCCCAGAGCGATCTTCTCCTCTGCTGGAATATCCGCACCGGGAGAGTATAGAACGGCATTGAAAGCGCGTTTGATCTTCTCCACGGCGCCAGGGGTGGGAAATACGTCTGTTGCAACGAGCAGCGATCTGCCCCGCGCAGCGATCCATTCTATAGCGTCTGATGAGGACATGGCCCGGGAGCTGATCAGGTCCACAAGCTCGCCGCGAAGGTTTATCGCCGCAATGCCGGTCGTCGTTCCCGGGTCCAGGCCGACGATGATGTACCCCCGCCTCTGCAAGAGCGGACTGTACTTCAGCTCGGGCCGCTCCATGCTCTGCACCTGGAGCTGGGCATCGCAGTAGTAGCCGGGATTGATGTGCACCATCTCTCTGGGCGCTTCCACCACAAATTCCGCCCTGGTGTAGCCGCCCAAGCCCTCCACTGCCCTTTGGCTGTACTGAAATCCGGCCTCACGAAGCTGCTTTTCCACCTCTCGAGCCAATCCCATCACAGCGCCGTGGATCTTGCGAGTGTACCGGTTCTGGCTCCAGCCGCCACGGCCTAAAGAGCGCCTCCGGCTGACCTTGATCCAGGTCCTCTCCTGAAAGGCGGACAAAACGACGCCCACGCCCTTGGCAGCAAGCCTGGCGCAGACCTCTGCCTCTTGCAGAGGATTGGTTCGGTCGAAGGAGATGCCGTGATAACGGGCCAGCTTGATGAGGGATTGGGGCCGCTCTGCCCCGGTCACCTGCACCATCTTTGTAGAAGGAGGCATCCTGCGCAGGATGTCGATCAGCTCCTTTCTGTCCGCGGCCAGCTCGTGAAGGTTGTCCATAGCAACGATCTCAGGCTGGCGCTCCCGGATGAGCCGGATCAGCTTATGCCGGCTGATCATGTGAAAGCCGGTGGCATTTGCCTCCTCTAGAATAACCAGATCGTAGGAGGGCATCCTTCTGGCGGACGGAGAGCCGCTGGCAATATCCACGCCGAATATGCTCAACTTCTCAATGCCTCCTGTTTCTGTGCCAGATCCTGCACCTGCTCCTTTTTCCGCGCCTGTTCTTGCCCCATCTCCTTCCTCGTTTCCTTCTCCCGTGCCTGCTCAGGCGCCTTTTTCTTCACGAGCTGCAGGGCTCTGTCCAGTGGCATCTCTATTCGGTATTTGCGCTCAAAGAAGCGCAGGACGTTGGCCAGGTCCCTCTCCAGCAGCTCTTGGGCATGGGGGTGGTCGGCATCCACCGCCTGGGGCCAGTCGATCATCCTGGGGCCGGAATCATCGATGATGATATTGAACTCGCTCAGGTCGGCGTGAATGATGCCCAGCTTCAGGGCTGCTGCCACCTCACCAAGGATCAGCTCCAGTGCGTTCTCTGGATCGGAAAGCGTGATTCGGTTGAGGGCAGGGCCCTCTACAAGCTCCATGACCAGAGCATGACGGCTTCTGGCCACCGGCCTGGGAACAGACACCGCCGGGTAGAGCTTTTCCATGACCGAAAATTCGCGGCGGGCGGCGAGAGCGGCAGAATAGAGCCAGGGGACCCGGGGCTTGCCATCGAGGTGATCGCGCAGGCGGCGAATGTGTTTGAAGCTGGTTCTGCCCTGGCGGTGAAACTTGACTGCCAGGCGGCCCGCTCCCAGGGCCTCATAGACCACCGCCTCCTTTCCGACGCCGATTTTTTCTCCAAAGGCGGAGATCTTTTCCTTTTTCACAAAATCGGATAGCGCCAGAAGATCGTAGGCGGCAAAATCAATGCGGTAGCCGAGATAGTGCATCTTCTCCCGCTCTACCAGCTTTTTTTCAAATAGCTGGCCCAGCCGGAACTGCACCTTTGGATCCGGCAGGCCGGACAATTCTGAGACCACAAAGGACGGGACCCATTCGTGGGTCTTCATCCCGGTCTCAATGGCGCTGAGCAGGGAGAGGTCCTCCTTGCTCAGGCCCAGCAATTCTTCTCCTAGATTCTGCACGGATACTACTAGGTCATTATTTTAGCTAAAGCTTTGCATAGCTTTTAGCCCGGCTCTCCAGGTTGGTGTCCTTCAGAGTCTCCAGGACATAGTCTGCAAACTGAGCGCCTGTTGCCCCATCCGACCGGCCGGTGAGGACGACCTTCTTTTCAAACTGGCCGCAGATATCCAGGGCGCTTTCCATTCTCGCCGCCTGACTGACATAGCCGATATGGCGGAGCAGCATCACGCTGGCCCGCATCATGCTTGCCGGGTCTGCGTAGATTGCCCTGCCCTCATCGACCATGCGCGGAGCTGAGCCGTGGATGGCCTCGAACATGGCGTAGCGCTTACCGATGTTTGCGCTTCCTGCTGTGCCCACGCCGCCCTGAAACTCGGCAGCCTCATCGGTGAGGATGTCTCCGTAGAGGTTTGGCAGGACTATGACCCGGAACTCCTTTCTCCGCTTCTCATCCACCAGCTTGGCGGCCATGATATCCACAAACCAGTCGTCGAAGGCGATCTCCGGGTATTCCCTGGCAACGCGCTTTGCCGCCTCCAGGAATTTGCCGTCCGTGGCCTTGATGACGTTGGCCTTGGTGACAGCTGAGACCCGTTTGATGCCGTTCTTTCTGGCGTACTCAAAGGCCAGGCGGACGATCCTCTCTGCGCCTGGGGTGGTTATGACCTTGAAGTCCACTGCCAGATCTTCAGTGACATGAAAGCCAAGGCTTCCCAGGACGTATTCGCCCTCGGTGTTCTCCCTGTAGAAGATCCAGTCGATTCCCTTCTCAGGAACCTTGACCGGGCGGACGTTGGCAAAGAGGTCCAGCTCGCGGCGCATGGAGACATTGGCGCTCTCCAGGTTGGGCCACTTGTCGCCCTTCTTGGGGGTGGTGAGCGGTCCCTTGAGGATGACGTGGCACTCTTTGAGCGCTGCCAGGACGCCCTCCGGGAGAGCCTTCATAACTTTGACTCTGGATTCGATGTCCAGGCCCTGGATGTCGCGAAGCTCAATCTTTCCGGCAGAAATCTCGTCTGCCAGGACGTACTTCAGGACGCGCACCGCCTGCTCGGTGATGTAGGGGCCGATGCCGTCGCCGCCCACCACGCCGATGATGAGTGGCGCAAGCTTGCTGTAGTCCACCCAGTCCTCTCCTGCCTTCATCCTGTCCACGCGCAAGAGCTGCTCCTCAAGCAGCTTGGCGAAATGGCTCTTTGCTTTCTCTATGGCCTCTGTATGAATCATGAATCGCACCTGTTCTTCCAAGGTAGGGATGGTTATGGAAGATCAATCTTTTGCAGAATCGATTATTTTCATCCTGCATAATATCAAGTTAGGACGGCGTCAATTGAGACAGACATCTGCCTAGCACAGCTTTGCAGCATCACGCAAAGCATTGATTGGCGCGAAGAGCTATTCTCCGCTTAAAATCAGAGACGCAACTATGCCCGACTGCACTAGAGACCGCTCCTATGAGTCAGTTGCACTTGCTTGCAAAAAAAGAATTCAGCTCTGGCCGGCAATCACACGCAGGGCAGCCAGTCAACGCTGATTGCGCCACAGGTGGAGTTGCCCCAGAGCTGGATAAACTTTTCAATGGAGAAGACCCCGGTCAGGTCTTCGACAGATCTGCCATACTCAGCATGGCGTCCTTTGAGCTGGTCGTCAGCGTTTGGATCGCGGGAGATCCAGCCGATATGGGCTACGCCGATGACATTGCTGTTAAGATTTGCTTCCAGAACGCCTGTACAGCATGCTGGAATAGTTGATCCTGTTGCAGGCCAGTCTGTTGTTGAGGGAAATGATCCTGAGGACTCCCATGCAGTTTGATACAAATCCGTGTCCGAGTAACCCCGCGTCTTTGCCTCAGTATTCTTTTGCAAATGTTCTGCGTGGGTATACATCTCCGTCAGCACAGAACCGATTCGGTAGTTCTGCACACACAGCTTCTCAACCCACTTCTGATCGTAAGTGCCCGTCTGGTAAGAAACAGGCATGTACTCAAACTCTGCCTGCTTCGTGAAGTTGATATAGTCCATGGGGCTGGCCATGCCGGTCGGCCACATGCAATGAATATTCGGGTATCCGATTGGAATCCAATCACCAACATCAATCGGTACGATTGGTATTACCGGCCATTTGGGTACCGGCCATGAAGGTTTATAATCCCCATAAAAAGATCTCGTGGATCTCTCCAGCTGCCTCTCCGCCTCAATCTCAGTTCGCTGCGTGATGACATTCCCCGATCCGGATTCCTTCTCGACGAGCTTCTGGCCGTTAAAGCCTGTCTGCGTGGATATTATCATCTCCACGTTCTTATAGCCCACACCCTTGACGGATGCCTTCTCGTACATGTAATTGGATGCTCCCGCCATGCCGATCAACGTCAATATGAGCACTGCAATAGCTATCGAACGCTTTGCCATCCTCTTCCCTCCTGCATTTGCGCAATTAACACATTCATTATTAAAGGATTATTCCACCAGGATAGCATTGACCAGACGATTGGAATCAGGACAGATGTCAGGATGCTGCACGATCTTGAGACGCGGCTGTTGCGGATCCTGCCCCCACCATTATTCCGGCTTAGTCTCTCGTCGCATTTTGCTTCTAGGAAAGCCCCGGCATCGCTCCCTGCCCCCCCCGCGTCGCCATCCATCGCTACCGCAAGAATGAAATGAACCCGCGCCTATTCCAGGTGAGACAAGACTGCATTCAGGCCATAAGTGCCACATGGATGATCGATAGCTTCGCACTTGCGAGTTTGATGCAAGTTTGAGCCAATGGAAAAAACTGAAAACCAATAGCCGAAGATTCCCGCCTAGCTCGCCCCGATGCCAGAGGGCTTGCCAGCGAAAAAAAGAAGCAGCAAGAGGTCCCCCCCTTCAGGCCAGGAGGGATATCACGTCCAAAAGAAAATGAGGCGCAATTCATGGCGGTGCGGGCACGTGCTCCTCTGCCGCTTGAAGACCGAATCACCGCTTTGCTATGAAGATTGAATCCGAAAAAGATGCTTTTCATTTGCAGGATGATGCCCGCTTGAAAGAGTCCAATATATGGTTCCGCTACGATAGCAAGAACTCCTACAGCATTGCTGCCCTGATGCCGCTGGTGGAGGCAGGGATCGCTCACGAGCCGAGGGACGGCATAATGCTCTACAGCTTTGCCAGCGCCCAGGCCGAGGAGGTCTACCGCGAGGTTTCAGGCGCTGCGGTGGATGCCGTCTTCATCGCCGGCGGCCCTCATCCCTCTGCCCTGCCTGAGGAGGTCCTGGAGCACTTCGACTTCGTGGTGATAGGCGAGGGAGAGGAGACCCTGCCGGAATTGTTGCAGGTCGTGATAGAAGGCCGCGATCCGGCAACTGTCAAGGGCATCGCTTACCGACAGAAAGACAATCATAATCACAACCACGACCATAAAAACAAATACCATGAACAGGTGATGATTACTGAAAAGAGGTCCCCCGTGGACCTGGATGCCTATCCTCCATTCAGCAAGATCCTGGCTCCTCTGGAGATCTCCCGCGGCTGCCCCTGGGGCTGCACCTACTGCCAGACGCCGCGCCTCTTCGGCACCTGCATGCGCCACCGATCGATTCCGACCATCGCCCGGTATGCCCGCCGCCACAGAGATATCCGCTTCACATCGCCAAACTCCCTGGCCTATGGATCGGACGGACGCACGCCCCGCCTGGAGAAGGTGCAGGCCCTGCTAGAGGCGCTGGCTGAGCTGAAAAAGCCCATCTACTTCGGGACATTTCCCTCCGAGGTCCGGCCGGATTTCGTCTCGCAGGCCGCTCTGGAGATTATCGTCAAGTACTGCGCCAACAGGAGCCTGAGCCTTGGAGGCCAGTCCGGCAGCCCGGCGGTCCTGCAAAGCATTGGCCGGGGGCACGGATGCACAGAGGTTCAGGAGGCCTGCGAACTGGCTCTGGAATATGGGCTTGTGCCCCAGGTGGACCTGATCTTCGGCCTGCCATCTGAGACGGAAGCTGATCAGAGGCTGAGCCTGGACCTGGTCAGGTGGATTGTTTCCCGGGGCGGCAAGGTCCGGGCGCATCGCTTCACACCCCTGCCGGGAACTCCACTGGCAAGAGCCCGACCCGCGCCGCTGGCAGCGGATGTGGAAGCCTGCCTGGGCAGGATGGCGCTGGAGGGACGGCTGACCGGAAGCTGGGCAGAAGGAAAGCCTGGCCACGACCACGAGAGGAATAGCAGGAGCAAAGGCGAGAGAGATTAACTATACACAATCTTTATATTCAAAATAGCACTATAAAGTTATTGGTGGACTGGTGTGGAGCTAAGGTTTGACAATTACATTTTAAAGGCGTTCCTCGCTTCCGGCCTGCTTGCGCTGGTGATGATTGCTCTGGCTCTAGGGCTCATTCAGCTTTTTCGCTATGGATCGTCCCTTCCGTTATCCATAATTCTAACCATGGCTGCGATATCCTTCGTCCTGTCCGCTTCATTTTTCGAGCGCTACGAGGTGGGCTCTATCATGTGGTCCATGCTGGTCTCGCTCATCGTGACTCTGATGCTCGCTCTTCTCTCCGGCGGGATTATTTACGGCCTCACGGAGCACAGCCAATCCTGGGAGGAGCTGCTCTCGGGTCTCGCCATCTGCATGATTGTGGGCATGACCCTGCTCTCCTACTTAAAACGCAGCCTGGGCGAGATTGAATATTGACTGAAAAATTGAGTCTGATTGAAAGATCGAGTCCCTATTGATAGAGTACAGATTAATACTAGCAGCGATACCAAGCAATCTTGCGATGCCCGGAATGATGGTAGACTCCTTTGGCCGCAAGGTCACTGGCCTGCGGATAGCTCTCACTCCTCGCTGCAACCTCAACTGCATTTACTGTCACCATGAGGGAGAGGCGAACCCCAGTGGCGAGATCTCGGACGAGATGGTAGCGAGCGTCGCCCGGGCGGCTGCGCAATTAGGCGTACGCTCCCTGAAGTTCACCGGCGGAGAGCCCTTGCTTCGCCCAGGCCTGGCGAAGCTGATCGCCCGCATGCCCCAGGATCTGGACCTCTCTCTGACCACGAACGGCATCTTTCTTGCCGAGCTGGCGGAACCGCTGGCCAAGGCGGGCCTTGACCGGGTCAATGTGAGCCTGGACTCGCTGCGGCCCGAGGTCTACCAGGCTATAACCGGCTGCCGTAAGGACGATCTGAAGAAGGTTCTGGCGGGAATTGATGCCGCTCAGGCTGCGGGGCTGGAGCCGATCAAGCTGAATGTGGTGGTACTCAAGGAGAATGAGGCGGAGATCGGCGATTTGATAGACTTTTCCCGGGACCGGGGCCTGATACTGCAGCTCATACAACTGATGGATCTGCATCACAGCGGCATCTCGGGAGATATCGATGCCATTGAGAAGGATCTCGCCAGCCGGGCGGACCGAATGAGAACGAGGGAGATGCACCGCCGCAAGAAGTACTTCCTGGATGGGGCTGAGGTGGAGGTGGTCCGGCCAATGGACAACACCGAGTTTTGCGCCAACTGCACCCGATTGCGTGTAACTTCGGACGGCAGGATCAAGCCCTGCCTGCTGAGAAGCGACAATCTGGTGGAGATCGGCACCTGCGACTGCGAGAGGATCAAAGAGCTCCTGCAAGAAGCCAACTCCCGCCGTGAGCCGTACTTTGGGAAAGAGCGATTGTCAGCCGGTCGGCCGGCGAAGGTTGCTGATTGCCCAAGGCATTAGTTAATTATAAATTTCTTCAGAGTTTGGAGAGGATGGAAGGCCAGATCAAATGGTACAGCCAGAAAAGCGCCTGGAATCATGACTGGTTTACATAGCTCAAGGTGGCGGAGATTATAGCGGCGGCGTTGGTTTCTTTCAAAGCCGGGATAAGCGCGCCTGCTGTGTTTACCGGCCTGTCGGGCGTGATCGTGGTGGTCCTTGAAGGGCTGCAGAATATTTACCCGTTCCAGAACAACGAGATCACCTACAGGTCCACGACAGAGGCGCTCAAGCACGAGAAATACCTCTGGTATGCCCAGGCGGGTCCGTACCTCAATGCCCATAATCCCGAGGCGCTGCTGGCGGAAAGGATCGAGTCGCTCATCTCCACTGAGAACGCGAAGTGGGCAACGGAGAGCGAGCAGGCGGGAAAGGCGAAGACGGCAGCGACGGCACAGGAGTGAGAGAAACCGGATTTCAGTGGTTTGAAGCTTCTTTCATTTATTCAAACTATAGAGGAACGATTTTAAATAATGCCGGGAAGAACCATACCAAAGAAAAAATTAAAAAACATAGCAAAATGGTGCTGACAAATGGCCAATGGGCAGGTCTCTTCCAGGGATATTGAAGTCTTCATTTCATATTCGCATAAGGATGAAGCACTGAGAAATGAGCTTGAAAATCATCTGAGCATTCTTAGACGGCAGGGTCTGATCTCAACATGGAATGATCGAAAGATTGGTGCCGGCGAGGAATGGAAGGGGCAGATAGACACCCACCTAAATTCGGCTCAGGTTATATTGCTGCTTGTTAGCTCCGATTTTCTGGCATCCGATTACTGCTATGACATTGAACTGAAACGCGCTTTAGAGCGGCACGAATCCAGACAAGCTCGTGTTATCCCGATTATCCTTCGTCCGGTGGACTGGCAGGGCGCGCCTTTTGGCAAGCTCCAGGCACTTCCAACCAATGCAGAGCCCATTATAAGCAAGAAATGGGGATCCACGGACGAGGCCTTTGTCGATGTGGCAAAGGGCATAAGAAGCGTGGTAGGGAGCTTAGATTCCACAAGAGATAGTAATTTGAATAAGACTACTGTTAATAAAAATCTTAAAGTGATAATAGTAGACCAAATGCATAGAGGCGACTATGCCACCATAAGCGATGCCATTACTGCTGCCGCTCCCGGGTCACGAATTTTGGTTAGGTCCGGAATCTATGATGAGGGATTAATAATCGATAAGCCTCTTGAGATCGAAGGAGATGGAATGCTAGGAGACGTCGTGATCCGGGCGGAAGGGAAAAATGCCATATCGTTCAGAACCGCAAGAGGGATCGTATCCAACCTCATGCTAAAGCAAATGGGAGGAGGCGATTTTTCTTGTGTAGATATCCAGCAAGGAGTCTTAGAGCTGAACAGATGCGATATCACGAGCGATTCCTTGGCATGTGTGGCGATTCATGGCAGGGCGTATCCCAGGCTCAGGGGCAATAAGATCCATGATGGCAAGTCGGCAGGGGTCTATGTCTATGAAAATGGCCAGGGCTTGATTGAAGACAATGACATATTCGGAAATGCTCTTGCATGCATCGGGATCAGTGGATCTGGCAACCCTACCGTCCGTGGCAACAAGATTCACGATTGCAGGGATAGCGGGGTCTATGTTTATGAAAATGGCCAAGGCCTGATCGAAGATAACGACATATTCGGAAATGCTTATTCAGGCATCGCGATCAAAGAGTCAGGCAACCCAATCTTCCGAGGCAATAAGATCCATGATGGCAGGGAAAACGGTATCATGGTTTTGAAGAGTGGCCAGTGCCTGATCGAAGATAACGACATATTCGGAAATGCTTATTCAGGCATCGAGATCAAAGAGTCAGGCAACCCAACCGTCCGTGGCAATCGCATAAACAGAAATGCCCAATGTGCGGTTTATGCTCATGGCAATGGCGCGGGAACAATTGAGAACAATGACCTCCGCGATAATAAGAAAGGCGCTTGGTTCATAGAAGAAAGTAGCAAGAATACCGTTAAGAGCTCAGGCAATCAAGAATAAGGGAACAATCAAGCGTTAGCCAATCTTAGTGTTACTGCATCTCAAGGCTCCAAAATATTATTATCATCCTCCTCCGCTTCCATTCCTCACTGACTCTCTTTCGCCATCCGGCTCATTCCATCAAGCAGCGAATCCCCGCCCGCCCTCACCATCGCCCCTGCGCCGCTCCCTGAAACCGGCGCGCTGCAAGATCCCGCCGCGATTGCCGCCCTGGATCTTGCCATGTCGATCCCGGGCGCGGGGCCGGTGACGGGGAGGGGCAGGCGCAGGCCGTCTGCTGTCGCGGCGATTGTCTTCTCTGAGAAGGGCGCCGGGGTCTCGGCGCTGGCCCGGCCTGGCGATTGATGCTTATTTTCGCGTTTTCTTCGCGGGGCGGAAATGACAGGGATTTCCTTTGAGGCGAAAGCCTTAAATCTCGGCAATCGACGTATAGTTGATTGGCGAAAGTCGATGGACCAACCCCTCCTACATCCGATTGGCTTTCTCCTCCCTCCTTCATATCACCCTTTGTGAATTCGTTATTCTCGATTATGCCTGAAATCCTTCAGGGTGATCTCGCTAACTCTGCTGAGTTTGCAGGAGCTGCTGCGATAGCTGCAACGGATGAAAGCAAGAGGTCTTTGCCACGATTACTTTCGCGTCGCCATCAATTAATATTAATAATAGGCACGCATATCATTATTCGTATGCGTGAGATGGCTCTACAATCGGCTTCTTCAATACCCTAATGAATCAGAAGATGGTAATACAATGGCTACAAATAATTTCGCTGATCGGCTCATAGATGCAATCGAAGATAAGAAGAATCCTGCTATTGTCGGATTAGATCCTGATTTTTCAA
>DAONES010000027.1:0-12403 GCA_035403205.1 Methanothrix sp.
AGAAAAGAGCGAAGAGTCGTCTGAATGATCGACATCTGCAAATCCACTGGAGAGGTAATCCATACTATCACGAGCCTCCAATGGTGCTCGCCGCTTACTTAAGCTTTATTTCTCCATCAATCCGGATCGCAATCCAAATCGCCTTTCGCGATCATATTTTCCTATACGGCCTTCCTTTGTCCTGTCGGGATCGCGCAGAGAAATAAGTATATCATGAATGATTGCAAACGATATTGGCTAATGGTTCAGCGGGATGAAGTCAATGGTCGAAGAAAAAGTTGAAGGATGCATTTTCTGCGATATCGTCGAAGGCAAAGCAACATGCTGCAAGATCTATGAGGATGAACTCTCCCAGTCAATACTGGACACCAATCCCTTCTCAAGAGGCCATTGTCTGGTCATTCCCAAAAGGCATGTTCCCTGGTGGCATGAGCTAACCCAGGAAGAGAACGCCAGCCTCTTCCGGGTGGCGCAGATCGTCGCCGAAAAGATGATGGCGGCACTCAAGCCGGACTTCGTCTGCATGTATGCCCGGGGCAGGAGAATACCGCATACACATATATTTTTGGTTCCAACTTACCAGGGTGATGTGCTTGACAGATTCTTTAACGCCCTTGAGCTCTTCCAGGAATCGCCACCAAGACTTGCCGCTCTGCGAGAGGAGAAATCCATGGAAGATATCGCCGAGCTTCTCAGGAAATCATAGCAATCGAAAAAAGAAGATGCAAGGAGCATGGCTCCCGATTCTCAGGGGCAGACGGATCGGTTTTACTTCTTTGCTGCGCTCCCGGATTTCATCACGCACAGAGGGCCTCTGAGATAGACATACCAGTACAGCATTGCCACAAAGAGGGCCGCGCCTACGATGTTGCCCAGGGTGACGGGCACCAGGTTAGTGATGAAGAAGTTCTGCCAGCCGATGCCTCCAACCAGGTTCACAGTGGTAACATTGGCGGTGGCAAGCTTTGTCGCTATCGCTGGATTATTGGCGGCAAAGATTCCCAGAGGAATGAAAAACATATTGGCCACGCTGTGCTCAAATCCGATGGTGACAAATGCCATGATGGGAAACCAGCAGGCGAAGATTTTGCTGATTATGTCCTCGGCGCTTATGGCCAGCCAGACTGCCAGGCAGACCAGCCAGTTGCAGCCTATGCCGCGCAGGAAGGCGGTGGAAAAGTCCAGGCCGCATTTGCCATTGGCTACCGTTGCCGCCCAGCCTGCCCAGGGCATATTATCGAAATAGCCACAAAGGTATGCCAGGAAGAAAGCCACAAATATCGATCCCAGAAAATTGCCGACATAAACGAGGGACCAGTTCTTTACCAACCCCTTGACGGTTGCTTCGCCGTTGAGAAGACTGATGGGCGCAAACATGCAGTTGCCGGTGAACAGCTCCGAGCCTGCGATCACTACCAGCATCAAGCCCACAGGGAATACCGCTCCGGCTGCAAACTTGACGAGCCCTCCCGGTAGAGCAATCTTCCAGATGCCTCCATCCGGGTCGGTGATGGTGCCGTTGGACAGGCCACCGGCCACAATCTCGCTTAAAAGGGCTCCAAAGGCGATGTAGGCTCCGGCTAAAAAGCCCAGCACAAGTAGTTTTTGCCAGGTAATGTTGCATTTCGTACATCCGGCAGCAATGGCTGCCTTGGCGATATCAGCGGGAACTTTGAATGCCATATTCTCCCTCCGGGAATGAGCGATAGGCAGATTGGCTTTGCGACCGATAATCACTCAGGACTTTTTTCGGTCATAGCAAGCCAGTTTTTTCCGGATCGCTCGTCGAATGGCCACTGCTTGCCTGCATATCGCGTAAAAAGCTTGCGGTTGCCATGCCTGTCTCAGCCTCACCCCTATAGCCATGAGGGCATCGCAGCGGCCGGATTTGCATCCTGATCGGAATCATCCTCATCGCCAGTCGCATCCTGGAAGATATTCGCGAAAACGGTGAACGTTGCCGTTCCCGACCGGCAGCTTCCATCGGCCAGGCAGGCTGTATAGGATCCACCTGAGAGTGAGGACAATGATAGATTGAGCCTATACCGGTCTGAGGCCCCTTCCGGCGCTACATTCAGGCTCATCCGATCTCCGGATATGAGGCCACTGGCGGTGGCCTTCTTGCTTTCCTTTCCCTGGATTATGGCCCCCCTGCCGGAAATTGAGTCTTCATTCTGGGTCAGATACAGTTTCATCTTCTCAGCGGGTTTTCCCAGGAGATCAAAAGACCAGGCCCCTGTTACATTCACGCGGATTGATTCCTGGGACGAGGGCATGGACATCGACATCGATTCACCCAGCTGGCTGGGATCGAGGGGATCAATTGGCTTTGCATCTGACTGGGCCAGGAAGAAGGCGATAAACGTTATGCTGAGCAGCATCCTGTGGAGTCTCATCTCAATTCTCTCCCGGGTCCGAACTGAATGCGCCTCGGAAACCCAAATTCGCTTGATAGTATTACTATTTGACGATTTCGCCTTAGTCGAATGTCGAATTGAATAACACAATAACTCAATAGCTCAATATTCCACAACCTTCAGCCCAGGAAGCCGCAAAAAGTGCTGGTCCCGGCTTACGACGCCTGCCCCATATGCCATGGCAATGGCAGCTATTGCCTCATCAAGATCACCCACTGGCTTGCCGGAGGATCTGAGCCAGGCGGAGAGGGCACCGAAGATCTCATAGGCATCTTCATTCAGATCAAGCACCAGGAGCTGATCCAGCATTGCACTCAAAACCCTGAGGTTCTCATCGACTTTTTTTGAAAGGAAGACGCCTTTGTATAGCTCCAGGACATTTATTGACGTGGTGCAAACGGACTCACCGCTCTCCTCAAGACGGGTGAGCATCTCCTGAGCTTTTCGCTTGCCCCTCAATAGGTCCACAATGAAGGCTGTGTCCAGGACAATCAAAGCTCTACACCACGCATTTTGGCCTGGCGCATCTCTATGGATGCTTTATCGATTGAGTCTGCTAGATCCTGGTTCAGGCCGATCTCAGCCAGGACAGCAGAGAGCTTCTTTCTGGCAGGATAGTATTTCAGGATCACATCCGAAAAGCTCTCTTTCTCCGAGGATTTCAGGCTTTTTAGCTTCAGGTATGCGTCTTCGGTTATGCTGATTGTCCTCGTAGGCATGAGAGCTATCTGTGTATGTATGTGTATTTATGTCTTTTGAGAGATCGAGAGCGAAAGCCAGATGTATGTCCCATGCTAGCTTGCCTCATGGAGGTTGATCTGTTTGGCCGGAGATCGTGATAGAGATGCCCAATTAGCCGTCCTTGGCGCCTGCGTTGCCATCTTCTTTCCAGGCGCCCTCACCTTCGGCTTTCCCGGCGTCATGGCATCCATCTGGCAGGAGATGTTTCATGTGGGCCGGGCTGCCACGGGCCTGACCATATTCTTCATGCTTGCCGCTGTTGGCGCTTTCATGTTCCTGGTGGGTCGATGGCAGGAGCGCTGGGGACTGCGGCGCATGATCGCCCTGGGAATCATCCTCACCGCTTTTGCCTCTCTGGTCGTCTCAGAGGCCGGCACAATCTACGTCGTTTACGCATGGGCCTTCATCAACGGCCTGGCCTCCAGCTTCGTTTATGTTCCTGCCCTGACGCTTGTTCAGTGGTGCTTTCCGAAGAGAAGGGGCCTGGTGGCAGGTCTGGTGAGCATGGTCTTCGGCCTTTCTGCTGCCATCATGTCCCCTCTCTTTGCAGGGATGTTCTCCGCCTTCGGCTATCAAAGGATGAACCTCCTTATGGCGGCGCTCACCCTTACGATCGGCCTTCTCGGTGCCTACTTCGCCCGGGCCCCCCAGGCATGGGAAGATGCCGCCTCAGTCCGCCGAGCTGGCTCCGCGGCAAAACCGACCGCGGTGATCGTATCCGCCAGGTCGTTTACCGTATCGGAAAGCCTGCACACGAGAAGCTTCTGGCTGCTTTGGGCCACCTGGACATTTGCCGGTGCGGCAGGGGTCTCCATGACCATCCTAGCCGCAGAATACGGCCTCTTCCTGGGCTTCTCCCTGCCATCGGCCATCCTCATCCTCACTGCCTTCAATCTGACCAACGGAATGAGCCGACTGCTCAGCGGCATTTTATCCGACCGGTTCGGAAGAAATCCGGTGATGAGCCTGGCCTTCCTGACAGCCGCCTTCGCCTATTTCATTCTGCCCTGGGCTCGCTCTCTGGAGGTCTGTGCTTTGCTGGCGGCGGTGGTGGGCTTTTCCTTCGGCACCCTCTTCTCAGTCTCAGCGCCGCTGGTTGCAGACTGCTTCGGTCTGGAGCACTTCGGTGCCATCTTCGGCCTGACCTTTGCCGCCTATGGCTTTGTGGCTGGGCCGCTGGGGCCCACCCTCTCCGGATACCTGCTGGATGTGACTGGAGACAACTTCTTCCTGGTCTTTCTTTACCTGGGCGTCTTCTCTATGCTGGCGAGTATTTGCATCCGCAGGGTGGTGCCGCCGCAGAGAAGCTGAGGCATCAAATTGCAAATTGCACATCCACCTCTACCATCTTCGCGCCCAGGCGCAGCGCCTGCTGGGCCGCATCCCGGTCTTTCATGAGAAATATCCTCCACTGGTCCGTTTCGATCATAGCCAGTGAGTCCTTGAGCAGGGCGGAATATCGGCTCTGCCTGGAGAGTTTTACCGCATAGCCTCGGCTGCTCTCCGCTAATGTTACCTCAAAGCCCCTCCTCTCCAGAAGCTTTTGCACACGTTTTCTCTCTCCAGGGGTTTTAAGGACGAAGCGATAGCCATCTCTATCGTAGTAGTCGGCCAGTTCCTGAAAGATGTCCTTCTCAGCAAAGAAATGCTTGAATGCCCAGTGGCGACCGGCTTTGATGATGGTGATTCTCTTCCTGGGTGCAGCGGGCGGGGCAGCGTCGGGCATGGCAGGGTCCTCTTGGATCTAGCATAATTATCATGATAATGCGATATAAAATTTTGCTGAGCGGCTTGATTTCAAAATAGAGGATCAATTGATTGTGATATGTGCATTTATCCACTCACAATTGCATTGATTTAGGTGAGTTCTTCAGACAATTTGCAGATGGCATAAATTAGAGCCTAATTAATTTTAAATAATATGGTAAAAAAATTAAATAGGCTAACATGGGATAAAAATATTCGTCAGCAATTGCAATTGAGGGTCACTGGCACCGTGCACACACCACATGTGTTTCCTGCCGTGTATTGTGTCGCACCGCTTAAGCATCCTCTATTGGGACAAGGATCGTTTCCGGCCGGAGGAGCTATTCTTCTGGAACTAGCTTGAACTGTATGCCTTCCTGGATTCATGGTAGTATAACAATATCCCTTTGAATCCGTAGTTCCTACTCTTTTAAAGTCGACAGATACACTCGCTCCGCGAACAGGAGTACCATACCAAGTTACACGTATCGGAACAGTGCAGCCCAAATGAGTAGGCAATACATCTCCTCCGCTCCCTAAGTTGATCATATCGGTACTTACTAAATTATATAATATATCGCTACTATCCTCTTTGCACACTTCACAATTGGCCGAAACATCAACTATCAATGCCGCAAAGACCGCGGTCAAAACGACCAACCATATCTCAACTGCCTTCATTTAATTCACCAACCCGATTATATTTGTCCTTATTCTGTTATCAGATTCGATCTGCATTCTGGACTCACATTGTTTTCCAAGCACAAACATTTTCTGTTTGATATTGTTTATGATTAGATCCTTGCGCTGAGCATAAACAGGAGGACAATTTTAGTGCAGCGCAAAAGATTCATATCAATCCTGGGCATGCATTGACCTTCAACGCGGCCAATGAGCGATAATCCTTAGGTCCGAATTTGGCGAATTTAATGGGAACGAATTTGATAAGCAGAGACACTTGCCAGTTGTGCCACAAAGGCGGTCTCGAAGCGTGTACGACTTTATGCCTGCCAGAGTCCGATGCAAAGGGATGTTTTATTGATTTCTGCTGCCAAGTATCCAAACCTACCTGGCTTAAAGGCAGCTCACCTGCGGCGCGTTTTTTCCTGTGTGGCCCTCCCGCAAATCAGGATGCAGGATAAAAACAGCCGTTTTCAGCCAATATCTTGCATTTATTTGATTCTTGCAGTAATATTAATAAAAATAAATAAAAACTTCTCTAGCAAACGGGGGGCTTCTCCTCTGCTACCCATTTTCCGCCATTCTTCAGCCACCCGTCCATATCCGCGGCGGCAATCTTGCCCTCGCCCATGGCGCTGATCACCGTGGCCCCGCCGCTGGTGATGTCTCCTCCAGCCCAGACGCCCTGCATGGTCGTCCGGCCCCGGCTGTCCACTACGAGAGTGCCCCATTTGGTGGTCTTAAGCTCTGGTGTGCTGCTGGCAATTAGTGGATTGGGAACCGTTCCCACGGCGATGACCACCGTATCCACATCGACGATGTGCTCCGAGCCCTTCTTCACCCGCGGGCTCCTGCGGCCCGAGGCATCAGGCTCGCCCAGCTCCATCTGCACGACCTCCATGGCTTTGACCATTCCCCTTTCGTCACCCAAAAAGCGGGTGGGATTGGTGAGGAAATCGAAGATCACGCCTTCTTCCATGGCGTTTTCCACCTCCTCAAGACGGGCAGGCATCTCCTCGCGGGAGCGGCGATAGATGACATGAACCTCATCCGCGCCCAGGCGCATGGCAGAGCGGGCCGCATCCATGGCCACGTTGCCGCCGCCAACCACAGCCACCTTCCTGCCCTTTTTAATGGGCGTATCGTACTCCGGGAACTTATAAGCCTTCATCAGGTTTACCCTCGTCAGATACTCGTTGGCAGAGTACACTCCGCTCAGGTTCTCGCCAGGAACATTGAGAAACCGGGGCGCGCCAGCGCCTATCCCCAGAAAGACTGCGTCGTATTCCCCTTTGAGCAGGCCGTCGACCTGCACCTGTCTGCCCACGACGCTGTCCAGCTCCAGATCGACACCCAATGACTTCACATAATCGATCTCCGCCCTGACGATGCTCTTGGGCAGACGAAACTCGGGAATGCCGTAAACCAGGACGCCGCCGCCATCATGCAGCGCCTCGAAGATGGTAACTTTGTGTCCGAACTTGGCCATATCGGCAGCCACAGTGAGCCCGGCGGGGCCAGAGCCCACAATCGCCACCCGCTTTCCTGTGGCCTTTGCGATCTCGCACTCAGGCCTCTGCGACTGGCCTAGCTCCCAGTCTGCCACATAGCGCTCCAGGCGGCCAATGGCAATCGGCGCTCCCTTCTTGGCCAGGATGCATTTGCTCTCGCACTGCACCTCCTGGGGGCAGACCCGTCCGCATATTCCAGGCAGGCTGTTCTTTTTCTTGAGGGCGATCGTCGCCTCCTGCATGTCTCCTTCCCGCAGGGAGCAGATAAAATCAGGTATCAGAACCCCCACCGGACAGCCTTCCATGCACTTGGGCTTCTTGCATTGAAGACATCTGCCTGCCTCTTCTGCTGCCTGCTCAGGACTGTAGCCCAGGGCAACCTCCTGAAAGTTGCTCTTCCTCTTTTCGGGAGATTGCTTGGGCATCTCCACCCGGTTTAAATTAATCTTGCTGGACATCTCTAGAACACCGCGCCTCTGAAGGCTAAGATCACTTCTGGCTGATCATCCTTATGCTCCGCCTTTGAATATTAATAAGATTTTCCTTTAAGAGCAACCTTCTAATACAATTAATCCTCTACATTTCGCGGCGCGGTTGGAACATGTCATCGATAAGACTCACAATTGACGATCAAATGGTAGAGGTTCCTGAGGGATCTACCATTCTGGATGCAGCCCGAAAGGCAGGATCTTACGTACCGGCACTATGCAATCACCCTGATCTCAAGCCCATAGGCTCTTGCAAGCTTTGCATCGTCTCGGTGAAAGGCATGGATTGCTATCCCACTGCCTGCAACACTCCGGCAGAAGAGGGAATGGTGGTGCAGACCAGGACCGATGAGCTGCAGGAGATGAGAAGAAACACCCTGGAGATGCTCCTGGCCATCACTAATCACCCCACCAGCTGCCTCTTTTGCGAAAGGAAAGACGAATGCAACGATCTGCGCGAATGCATGCGCAAATTCCCTGTGACGGTGGGATGCAAGTACTGTCCGAAAAACGGGGAATGCGAGCTACAGGAGGCGGTGCGGTTCGTCGGCCTGGAGAAGATCAGATACAACATCTCTTTTAAGAATATGCCCGTTCTCAGAGAGCCGTTCTTCGATCGCAATTACAGCCTCTGCATCATGTGCAGCCGGTGCATCCGCATCTGTCAGGATGTGCGCGGCGTGGGCATTCTCTCGCATAATCCGGATTTCCATCGCATGAACTGGATCGGGCCGCAGTCGCTGCAGGACGCGGACTGCAAATTCTGCGGGGCATGCGTGGATGCCTGTCCCACCGGAGCCCTCTTCGTCCGGTCGGAGAAGTGGCAAAAACCGGAGTTCTCGGTCTCGACAATCTGTCCCTACTGCGGAGTAGGCTGCCAGCTGAAGATCGGCGTCAGGGAAGGGCGGCTGGTCTCCATCCATCCGGACAGAGATGGACCGGTAAATCGGGGCCAAGCATGCGTTAAAGGCCGTTTCGGCCTGGATGAGATCGTCCATCACCCCGACCGCTTGACCACTCCTCTGATAAGGCGCAACGGCAAACTTGAGGAGGCCAGCTGGGAGGAAGCGCTCGACCTGGTCGCCAAAAAGTTCTCCGAGATCAAGAATAAATACGGTCCCAATTCACTGGCAGCGCTCTCCTCTTCCCGGTGCACTAATGAGGAGAACTTCTTGATGGGCAAACTGGCACGCGCCGTCTTCGGCACAAACAATGTGGACAATTGCGCGAGAGTATGCCATGCGCCGTCGGTCACAGGGCTTGCCGCGTGCTTCGGCAGCGGAGCTGCCACAAATTCCTTTGACCAGATTGAAGACGCTGATGTCCTGTTTATAATTGGCTCTAATACCACCGAGGCTCATCCCATCGTCAGTCTGAAAATCATCAAGGCAGCTTCCAAAGGCACTAAGATTATCGTCGCCGATCCTCGCAAGATCGAGCTGGTAGATCGGGCTGCTGTCTGGCTCAACCTGAAGCCCGGAACCAACATCGCCCTGCTCAATGCAATGATGAATGTCATTTTAAGGGAAGGCCTGCAAGATTGCGACTTCATTGCCAGCCGAACGGAGGGCTTCGAGGAATTTGAGAAGACCGTTATGGAGTATTCTCCAGAAATGGCCAGCAAGATAACCGGAGTACCTGCAGACGATATCATAGCAGCTGCCCGGCTTTATGGTCAAGCGGAGAAAGCTATGATCATCTACAGCCTGGGAATGACCGAACATATCACAGGAACTGCCAATGTCATGTCTCTGGGCAACTTGGCAATGCTCACAGGCAACGTAGGGTGCCGGTCAACCGGGGTAATGCCTCTTCGCGGGCAGAACAACGTGCAAGGGGCCTGCGATATGGGGGCTCTGCCCAATGTTCAGGTCGGCTATCAACCGGTAGCGGACGCGGCTATCCGCTCTAAATTCGAAGATGCATGGAAGGTAAAATTGCCGGAAAATATCGGTCTTACCTCCACACAAATGCTGGAAGGCAATCAAGAGAGCGGCATCAAGGCAATGTATATCCTGGGAGAAGACCCTGCCCAGACCGACCCAGACACCAATCGGGTAAGAGCTTCGCTCGATGCCCTGGACTTTCTGGTCGTCCAGGAGATATTTCCCACTGAGACAACCAAGTACGCAGATGTCATTCTCCCTGCTGCCAGTTTTGCAGAGTGCGACGGAACCTTTACCAACGGCGAGCGGCGCATTCAAAGAGTAAATAAGGCAATCCCGCCAATCTGCGGCCTGGAGAACTGGCAGACGATATGTCTTATCGCCCAGAAGATGGGCTATCCCATGAGATACAATCATCCGTCGGAGATCATGGATGAGATCGCCAGCCTCGCACCGATGTTCGCGGGCGTGAGCTTCTCGCGGATGGGCAGCAAAGGTCTGCAATGGCCCTGTCCGTGTATTGGACATCCGGGCACTGAGACGCTGCATGTGGAAAAGTTCAGCAGGGGCCTGGGCAAGTTCAACGCCGTAGAACATAGGTATCCAGCCGAGCGGCCGGATCCAGAATATCCTCTGATTCTTACCACTGGCAGGAGGAGAGAGCATTACAACTGCGGCTCGATGACCAGGCGCTCTAAGGGAATCATGTGGGTATGGCCGGAGGAAACAATAGAGATAAGCCCGGCTGATGCAAAAGAGCTTGGTGTGGCAGACGGCGAGGAGGTTCTCGTAAGATCAAAGCGCGGAGCTGTGAGGACCAAAGCCAGGGTTACAGACAAGTCGTCCCACGGAGTGGCCTTTATGTCCTTCCACTACCAGGATGTCCTTACTAACCTTCTTACCAACGCTGCCCTTGATCCTCTGGCCAAGACCCCGGAGTACAAGGCATGCGCCATAAGGATAGAGAAGATCGTCTGCTGAAGGACTGGCGAGAAAGTTCTGAGGAATTTTATTTTTTGGACGACGCTCTCTCAGATTAGCACGATCATGAGATGGCTCTCTATAGTCTTTTTTTCATCATAAAGTTCGCCTGGTTCTATTACGAGAACGAATTCGGCCAGAAGATTGTGGGCGAGGACCCGGGCTTGAGCTGGACTAGACAGTTTGTCGAGGCCAGGCGGCAGTTCCTGGAAAGCTGGCAGTCCACAGAGACCATCGCCCAGTGGATGAACGACTCACCGATTCACATGGAGCAATATATCATCACCCAGGATAGATTCAAGTCATTCAACCAGTTCTTCATTCGCGATCTCAAGCCCGGCATGAGAACTGTTTCCATCCCACTCGATGACTCGGTGCTGGTCTCGCCGAATGATTGCGTTCTGAATATGATTGAGCCGCTGACTCCATGCGCCAGGATTACCATGAAGCTCCAACAGAAGCATACTTTGAATCTGGCAGATCCCTGGCGATCACGCTGATACAGCAAGGAATTTTCGCCATCAACACTCAGCAGGGCCAGCTGATGGCAATCTTCTCCCAATGCAAGGAGTGCGGGTCAGAGGAGCCCCAAAATTATAGCAGTGACGCGATCGCTGCTCACGGAAAGGAAATGCTACCGCAATCAAGGAGCATTCCTTCTGGATACCCAAAATGCGACCACCATTTTCAGAGTAATGTTCTAATACAATTAATCCTCTACATTTTTTCCCCATCAAAATACTTGCCAATCCAGCCCCAGATCCTGCGGCCAATATCCCGCAATTGTAGGTCTGTGCTGCGAAGCTGAATAAAAGAGGAGACCAGAGATGTACGAGATCGTAACCAAAGAAACCGTAGCTCCCAATATTATTCACATGAAATTCAAAGCCCCCAAGATTGCCCTCACTGCGAAGCCCGGTCAGTTTGCAATCTTCAGGGCAGACGAAAAAGGAGAGAGAATTCCCATGGGCCTGGCTGGCTGGGACGAAAAAGAGGGCACAATAGACATCGTCTTCTACGTTCTGGGGACCAGCACTGCAAAGCTGGCCACCATGAGCGAAGGCGAATGCGTATCCAACATCGCCGGCCCACTGGGCGCGCCCACGGAGATTGCGAATTTCGGGAGGGTCATCTGTGCTTGCGGTTGCTTTGGCGCCGGGCCTACTCTGCCGCTCATAAAGGCTCTCAAGGAGAAGGGCAACTACGTGATAACCGTAGTGGAAGGCCGCGGTCCGGACTTCATCTTCTGGGTAGACAGGCTCAAGGAGCACAGCGACGAGGTTCATGTAGTCACCGGCTGCGGGAAGACCGCCTGGGCTAATGATTTCATCGAGCAGGAGCTGGCTGCGGGAAAGAAGATCAACAGGATATTTGCGCACGGCTGTCCTTTCATGATGAAGGTATCATCGGACGCATCTCGATCTGCAGGAGTCGAGACGGTGGTCAGTCTCACGCCTCTCATGGTAGACGGCACAGGCATGTGCGGAGCCTGTAGGGTTGAGGTAGACGGAACGACTAAATTTGCCTGCGTGGACGGACCGGATTTTTCAGGCCACGGCGTCAACTGGGATGGACTGGTCCTGCGTCTGCGCCAGCTAATACCGGAAGAAGACCGATCATTCAATATCTGGGAAAGAGAGAACTGGCATAAATTGATGGATAGCAAGCCCAGAAAGGGGATGAATCCTGCCAAGAGAAATGTTGCCGGGCAGCATGAAGGCCACAAAGGCCACGCATCTTGCGGTTTGGGTGAAGACTGATCCTCGCGGCTAATAGCTGCTATGATCATCATTAATTTTTAAATAGTGTAGCTAAATACCTCTTTTCCCATGGGTCATCTATAAATACAATATGTGTCTTAACTAAGATACGGATCATGAATAACCTGAGACCGAAAACGGTTGCTAGAGACTGCAATGTTATCATCAATGATGAGTACAGTAAGTAGCACA
>DAONES010000027.1:12503-22315 GCA_035403205.1 Methanothrix sp.
ATGAGTGCAGCGAGCACAATGAGTGCAGCGAGCACAATGAGTGCAGCGAGCACAATGAGTGCAGCGAGCACAACGTCAGTGGTTACCACTTTTGCAACAATCGGGGTCTCTGAAATAAGCGTTGTCAGCGTCATATGCCTAATTATTTTGCTCAGCGCCTCTGAAATTCTGTCTGCTTCGTCACAGTGGAATAAGCGCCTGTCAACGATGTTGAACCTGGCTATCGTACCAATGGTTCTCACATTCTTCCTGATTGTCGGCTATAAAGTCATTGATGTTGTTGGCAGATAGGGGCTTGTGGCCTTAAATAGGCAAAAAGCCATAATGTTTTGCTCTTTCCGCGACAGCAATGTGGCTGATTTTCTCGTCTAACCGTTTCCACCTATTCCTGGCTTCCTTTTGAGAACATAGGTGTAAAATAAAAAAATGATCATCGGGACAACTATGAGGTAAATAAGGAATCCTGACTCCATCGGAACCACCAGAAATAAAGAGATATTGGTGACGCCATGAGCCAGAGAGATAATTGGCAAGCTCTTTGTTAGCCAAAAGAGCAGACCGAAGATGAGTCCGGCGAAAGTGACATAAAAAAGCTCCATGGGCAATCGGTAGCCGCTATGCATGAATCCGAATATTATGCTTGCCAGCAAAAGTCCTGCAATTGGGCCGATTCTCTCTTCCAGCACATTTTGCAGAGATGATCGGAAGATGAACTCCTCAACAATTCCCACAAAGAAAATCATGGTTATGATTAGAATGGCTATCTCTTTGAAATCTTTGTCAGGTGTCAGTAATTGTGGATGTATCACATTATATTCTCCCCAGCCCAGGGCGAAGCCTGTGGAAATAGCCAGGGGGAAATAGTGCAAGAAACCCTTGAATGTCATTCCAGCTTCTGAGCGGCTAATGAAACCATCCTTCACAAGAATATATATTGGTATGAACATGGGAGCGTAAACCATTGTATAGGAGTACAGGGTTAAATTGAAAAAAATAGGCATTGCGACATTTAAAAGACGGAAAAGCGGCAAGAGCATCAACGCGGGATATATGCGATTATTTATGAATATGAAGGAGAGTATAAGGAAAATCAGGTTCGCGGCATGAATAGGCATTGCAGCATCAGTTTTTCCCACGAATATAAGAGACTCTGCCAGAAGGATCAATGCTATTGGAAGCATAAGGTCAAGGTTAAATCTCGCGAGATCATTTGCTTTCATCCTAATTCAGAATCATTGTCCTGACAGATCTAATAGCTTGCCCTTGCGTGTGTCTCAGGCTTCTCGGCGGGAGTGAAAAGCAATATATACTTTTATAATCTTCTTTTGGAGCTATGGGCAGAAAAATCATTTTGCTTTTGCTTCTCATCTTTCCCATAAGCACGGTGGCAATGGACAATTTCCTGGAAGTATCTTTCGTTGGCTTGTCGGGAAAGTGCTCAATTAGCCTTGAGGGGAATGACTCACTATTGATGCCAGAGATGATCATTCCTGAACGGGCCGGAGAGAAGCTGCTTTTGGATCGCGTTCCGGTCTATTCTCTCAGCCGAACCATTAAAGGTGCTTTCATATTTCCTTCTAACCAAGAAGCTTTCGACATTTATGGCTGCATATCTGCATTCGATCTCTCATCATTTTTTTCCGCCACCCATGCGGTCGGCTACAACGACAAAAATTGCTCAGGCAATTATTTGGTGCTAGATAATGGCAATTGCAGCGATGGCAGTAATTGCAGACCATTCCGACTATCAACTGCCAGCAGCGGCATGTATTTGCTGAATCTTTTTGATTTTAATGGATCAAGCCTGATCTTCTCGGTTCCATTGCTGATAACCGAAGGGCAGACCATAATGCAGGCGCCAAGTATTGTGCAGGCGGATGAGCCATTCATTCAGGTGATGATGAATACAACTTTGCCTGGAAATCAGAGCAAATTCTTCGCAGCAATTCTGATTTCTCGGAATGATTATGAAAATGCCAGTCTGCTCGCGGCTTGGAATAAAAGCGCAGAAAATCTGGATATCAACCTGTCTTTGGGCTCGAAATCCATGAAGATGAAAGGTCCTCTTAAGGTGACCACTGGCCTTCTTATGGATCTGCTGCCGCTTCTGCCAGCGAACAGTGCGATTGGCCTGCAGGAATCAACTAAGCAGGGTGCTGATCTCATCCTTTTGCCTGATAAATCCTGGCAGAAGGGAGAGTATATCCTGACCGGTGCGATTTATTCTCCTGGAAAAGGCCTGCTGGGGATAAAACAGAGAGAGGTCTTAATAGTATAAAAATATTTTATTAATTATTTGGAATGGGGGCAAATAGGGCCCAATAAGACTCACCTAAATCGGGTACGTCTCTTGCAGTTATCATCGCAGTCCATTTTCCTTTCTCTGCATCCGGAATGATATAAAATATCAAGCTGCCATTCACACCATAGATTATTGGTGGCTGTACATTCGAGTCTATCCTAATGCCGCTGGGGGAGACCAAAACGGCATCCAATTTGCTTGTGGCATTCAGCCAGGTCAAGGCAAATAGATATGATGTTATGTTGGCATCATTAGTGGCATTCAGCAATCTAGTCTCAGTGGCATTTATCTGGCCGCTCTCTGGGATATGCGTCGGCATATCCGATATGCTCTCCGCATCTTCAGCCGCAAAAATAATGGGAAAACTGCTAAATATCAATGCCAAGGCCAGTGCTAATCCTGAATATCTCATCGCTAATCAGAACTCTCAAGCTATTTCTATCCAGACGTCTGAAATATCCCATTTAGTGCACTCTTCCCAATAGCCTTTGGTTTCTTCATAAATAGGACCGCTCTCCTCGCATAAATTGTTTACCTTGCATCGTGTAAATGGAGTGCATTGCCTGCTATAATGCCCATTTATGCAGTCCTGGGTGTACTTTACATACATGTTCTTTTTTACCCCGCCTACTCTGAAGGAATAGATCAGAACGTTTCTTTCATTTTGGTAACTACTATCTTCGATCTTCGCAAATGCCGTGCATTTAACTTCACAATTATCGATCGTCCGAGAATTTCTTCCTAAGGATACTGCATTGGCAGGAACTGCTAGTGAAAGCACCAGGATGATCATCATTAGGGCAGTGAATATCCTCCAACTTCTTATATCCTCGTTTCCCAATTTGATAATCATTTGCTCTCCATCACCTTCCAGCATTAATTTAATGAATAGCTAGCAGCAAGATCATTCCGTGCTTGATCATAATTCCTCTTTATGCATCCTCTCCAATGAAAACGTTGATACGTACTTTTCTTTCTAGGTATAAGAAACTTTCCCATCTGCACTGACATGAAAGGCCAATACATTTATAACTATGATATACTGTAATCTGAGCTAGTGACATAAACTATTTATAACAACATTAATGACTACAACTGAGGAAGAACAAATATGTATAGGAAGCAAATTACCATTTATAAATTGCTCTTACTGACCTTTTTTTTAACAAGTGTATCTGCTGCAGTTTCAATAAGCAGCTCATTCAGCAACAGCAACGGAGCACCATCATTTAATGTAAAATATATCGTAGATACCGACACAAATCTGGCCCAGAAACTGACTCTTGGCGACGGATGGATATCTTCGAGCTTATCTGTCGAAGGAAACGGTATCAACAAGATTGATCAGACTGCAGACAATAAGGGGGCCAGTGCATCAAGCAGCATTAGTTGCATAGGTGCTCTGAGTTCGACTGCATCCAGTTATGCCTCTGCAGATGCCGTTAGTGCGGGACAGAATGTCCATTCCTCCGGCCAATCGGATTGTTCTGTTTCAGGTGCGAGCGGCACAGCCTCTACGTCTCAAAATGCCGGTGTACTGGGGGGATACATGGCTTCTTCCCAGATGATTACGGCCGGATCTGGGGCGATTAACGCTCATCAATTCACGAATATCGCAGGATCTCTGGGATACGCGGAAGGCATAGCTCAATCCTCCAATGATATTGTTCATCTCACGGGCGGCTTGAACGGAGCGGGCGGCTTAAGCGGCTTTTTAGAGGTTACTGCATCTGAAGGTGCAAAGGCCTCCGGATCTTTCCGGGCGGAGAGCCTTGAATCCAAGGCATATTCTGCTATCAAATCCACTTCTGCGGATGGAGATGCATATTCCTACCTTTCATCAGCAGGTCAGCTCGAATCAAGCCTTAGCGGCAGCGCCAACGGTCATGTGACCTCAAACCAGCAGGTATGCGCAAATGGTGATGTAAAGGCATATGCTTCAAGCAGCTCTGATGATTCTTCCTCTGAAAAATATGATGTCGAAGGTGGGAGTGCGACTGGCAGCATTTCCGCGTCGGCCGGAAGCGCAGCTGCAGTAGATGCCAATCTGGAGGGTGATCTCAAAAGTCCAGTTACAAGCTTTATCCCCACGCCGGGTTCATGGGTATGGAAAGGCTTTGGGGGGATCTTGGCCTCAGATCCCTATCAGCTCGTCGCCGATGGCCAGAAGCACATCTTCGCTAGGGGTGGCGATAATACATTATGGGATAATGTAGACGGAGACTGGCAGGGATTGGGTGGCCAAATTGACTCGGACCCATTTGCTATTCAGGACAAGCAGGGCAATATTCATATTCTTGTTAAAGGCGTTGACAAGGGCTTGTGGGATAGAGTTTATGACGGAGACTGGTGGTACCTTGGTGGAATTATAGACTCGACTCCCAGCGCGGCGTTTGAATTGGGAGATGACGGGTATATGTACATAGTCACTCGTGGCTATGGCGACAATGCTCTTTGGGCCAGAGAGCTCAATACAGTTGATATGACTGGAGACTGGTATGCTTGTGGGGGAAACATAGTTTCCAACCCGCAGATAGTCTTTGACAATAAGGGAAATTTGCACACATTTGTCCGTGGCAGCGATAGTGCTCTATGGGACCTCTACTTGACAAAAAAAGATGATCACTACTACGAAGGAGACTGGCATTTTCTGGGTGGTTCCATAGCATCCGATACCATGCCTGGTCTTGATCCGTATCATCCTGATCTGATCTATACCTCAGTCCGAGGCAATGACAATACCTTGTGGTACAACACGCTGGATACAAGCACTTATACTTCAACCTGGACCGGTCTGGGTGGACTCATAGAGGGCACTCCATCGACTGTTGTGGATACCGATGGCGTCCTCCATAACTTCGTTCGGGGCGTAGATAAAGGGCTATGGGATAACGCAGACGGCACATGGTATTTTATGGGTGGTATCATCAAATCCGATCCCAATGCGATACGGGATAAAGAAGGAAAATTGCGGGTGGCGGCAATTGATACATATGATGCTTTGTGGGTCAATACGATTGGCGTTGACGTGACCCCCATAACGCTCGTTGGCTCCTTTGCCTGCGACTTTGACAAGATCCAGTCGGCTGTCGATTCAATCAGCGAAGGCGGAACAGTAAAGGTGCTCAAGGGAAACTACAACGAAAATGTAAAAATCGATAAATCGTTAACTGTACAGGGTGCCGGGGAGGATAAGACAATTGTTAACGGCCAGCTGTCCGGCCCGGTATTCACCACCGGCCTTTACAATCCCTCCGCAGTTATAAGCCTCAAGGGCATGACCTTTGAGAATGGCAATGCCCAGAAGGGTGGTGGAATCTACAACAGAGGCACGCTGAGTCTAAATGGCATCACGTTGACCGACAATTCTGCCTCCAACGGGGGCGGCATTTTCAATGATGGTGGCACATTGCATCTTAATGATGTTACCATAACCGATAATGTGGCGTCCAACGGTGGCGGATTGTTCTCCACCAACTCCCATGTCACATTTGATGGCACACAGGTCTTAGTGACAAACAACCGTGCAAGACAGCCGTCGCCATCTGAATTGAGCTGGTATCAGGGATGGGGGGTATACCTCAACTCCGGAGCGCCGACAACTACGGGTGGCTTCAATTCGGCAACGCAAGTGACCGGTAATATCCATGTCACATAGATTGCACGTAGCAAAGATAGGCGCCTTTGCCTAGGCGCCTTGTCCCTCAAGCTCTTTTTTTAATCTTAATATGATCAAAATCGTTAAAATCCGCTGGATGGTCCTGCCAGGTTTATCTCGCTAAAGCGAACTGACTCATTGATAGCTTTGGCATTTATCGAGTAGTTGCCTGTTGGAAAACCGCTTGTGTTAAGAGCCAGGTTGAATCTGCCGCTAATCATCAGCTCTTTTATCACTTCCATCGCCAGGGTAACCTCTGTGGCATTGTCGGATGCATCTCCAAATATCTTGAACTGATAGCTTCCAGGTGAGATCATATCATTATCGATCCTTGCCACACCATCCTTTCCGGCATTTGCTCGGGTTGAAATCCAGGTTCGTGTGATATTGGTGCTGCCCTTTGCAGGCTCTTTCCTCACGCCAACATTGAGGTTTTTTACATTTCCTGCTTGCACAGAGAAGTTGTTGGGTTTGCCTGGCATACGAATTCCGGGAAGTTCATAGCTATATCCATTTCTGGACCCTGTTACCGTCCAGTTGGATGATATGGGCGGCATGTTTGCCCCCACAATGTCCATGCTGTATCTGCCATGAAAGACCGGAAGTATGCTGGTGAGCCTGATTGTGAGAAGAATTTCCCCGTTTCCATCTCCTGATAGGATTTTTTCCGGCCAAACCGGGTCCACGAACTCACTGTAGTTGTAGTGACGTGTGACCGCTGCCTCTATTGCTGTATCCAGCATTGAGAGATTCTCTATGGCCGAGTCTCCTTTAATCAGTTGGAGATCTTTGAGATGATAGGTGCCATTGAATTTGTGCCGTTCGATTGTCTTGCCATCGAAGTCCATATGCAGGATATTATTTCCTCTGGGCAGAGTCCCCGATCCAATGGACCAGACCACCTCTTTGCCATCGTTGTCATACAGGTATCCCATCACGCTGTAGTTGCCCGGATTATGGACCATGACGCCCACATCCATAGTCAGATATTCAAAGAGCCCGTCGCTATTAACATCCGATCCGTAATCGGAATAGCTGCCAGCAAGTCTGGCCGGCTGGCTGTATGTCATATTCTCATCATAATCGGAATTATGCATTTTTGTTGTATAATTTCCGTTAAATGTATCAATCTCATCTCCGTTTTTATCTATAAGTGAAAGTTTCTCAATGCGATATGGTCCAGCGGATTTTAAATTGAAGAGATCAAATCGGATCTCATGGATGCCGATATTCAAGAATGCAGCATTGTTGATGCAGATCTTATCCCCATTATTCACATTTTCCAGAAAGCCGTTTGCGGAGTATTTTCCCGCGGTCTTGACGCTGATGCTTGTCTCAATAGCGATATGGTCATCTATGCCATCGCGATCTTCATCTCTTGCATCATCGCTGAAAAGGCCAGTAAATCTGGCATCATATTGATCCTGGCTCTTCTTGTTCACAAACTGTGTGCTGATGCAGAAGTCCTCGAACGCGGCTTGCAGATTTCCGGGTGCAATTCTCATTTCCCATCTTCCTGTGGCAGGCCTTTCTATCAAATATGTCCGGGATGTATTGCTCTTTTTGCAGGTCTCAGTTGAGGCTCCTTCGCATCTTATCCATTTGCCGTCAGGCGCATGAAGATCCATCTCGATCTTGCTGGCATCATTTCTCCATCTGATGGCAAAGCTTGCTGCGGATACATCTGGTCCTATATTCACCGCATAAGAGAGGCTTTCTGATGCAGCCAGCTGACCGCAAGTGGGAACACCGGGCTGTAAATCTTCTTCCTCGGATGCATCAGGTGCGCTAAGTGCAGAATTAATAAATAGCAGACTTAAAGATAAAACCAACGCCATGGATAAGACCCTGAGGTTCATGTATCTTTTTTTCGATATGCAGGCTATAAAAACTTAACTACCTTCTGCGCCATCTGCATGATTTTCCTGCCACCTTTTTAGATACTCTTCTGATCGCTGCAAGTACCCAAAAAATTATTACCCCATGAATGAAATAGATCACTGAGTTGTCCATAAAGCGACGTTAAGCATACCTCCCGCGCAGCCATGAGGGGCTCAGGTGAAATGCTAGATAAGATTAAAAGAATTCCATCCGACCTATTGGCCGCATTCATTCTAGCATTGGCTGTTTTGCTCTTTACTCTGACCCCGCTTTCCTCTCTTCCCGTGCGCATACCTCTGGGTCTGCTCATGGTCCTTTTTGTGCCGGGCTATACACTTATTGCCGCTCTTTTTCCCAAGAAGGCTGATTTGGAGGGGATTGAAAGGGCGGCTCTCTCTTTTGGCCTTTCCATAGCGGTTGTGCCCTTAATTGGCCTAGGGCTCAATTACACGCCATGGGGAATCAGGCTTACTCCTGTGGTCATATCTCTGGCTCTATTCACGATAATTATGGCGGCAGCGGCTAACTGGAGGCGGATGAGCCTGCCAGTCGAGGAGAGGTTTGCCATCCCATTTCGCGAGACTATCCGTGCCTGGAAGAAGGAAATTCAGGCGGACGAGAAGGGCCGTCTGGATAAAGCATTGACGGTCATATTAATATTAACTATATTATTATCTGTCGCTGCTCTGATATATGTAATTGTGACCCCTAAACAGGGCGAGAAGTTCACGGAGTTTTACATCCTGGGCCCAGGTGGCAAAGCCTATGACTACCCGACGAGCGTTTGGGAAGGAAATCGTAGCTTGGTGATTGTGGGCGTGGTGAACCACGAATATGCTCTCGTGAATTATACCATGAGCATCTCCTTAAATAATACCCCGTGGAATAATACTTCATTAAATAATAGCACTTCTGGGGACCATTTTAGTAGTAGTCTCCCATATTTCCCATATATTTATCCAATAAAAAGCATGAATCTAACCCTTGCCCATAATGAGACCTGGGAGAGGCCGATATCTTATGTTCTCAATCATACCGGCGATCGCCAAAAGCTGGAGTTTTTGCTCTACAAGGAAGGCAACTTCACCGGTCCTTACAGGGATCTTCATCTTTGGGTCAATGTATCTAAAAATAGATCCTATGCCGCATAGAATGAATCAGAATGAAGCCGAAAGACTGCTAAATTGATTCCAGTTCTTCGGCTTCGCAATCCGTTCCGGGCAATCTTCTCTCAGTCTCCTGGCAGGTTTGCCAGGCCACAGCTTTCTCTGTCGGCTCTTTGCCTTTCAGCCTCTTTTTTGCTGCATCCACTTCGTCGCGAAATTGCATGTAGTCATCAAAGCAGCTCATAATCCTGTTCGCCTCCCTGATCTTGTGGCCCCTCATTTGCCGTGCTATTCAATTCAAGGCCATATAGGCCATATTAGCAGCTATTATTAATATCGGCTTTTGTATGCTATTTAGTTTTGCAGTTGCTGGCAGCAATCGATCAGGAGAGAGTAGATGAATGAGATGATCGACAAGGCAGTGGCGAAAGCCTCTGCAGATGAGCTTTTTCAAGCGCTGGCTTACGGAGCATTGAAGGTCCGGGCGGCCAGAATTGCCTCTAACCACATCATTCGTATCGGCAAATTCGATCTGATGGTGGCGGAGGACGAAAACGGCGACGGCCAGGTGGTGCAGGCCATCCTGCCGCTGGAAGAGATGAGGGTACTGGCCCTGGCAAATGCCCGGGAGCTGGACGGCTCGGCAGAGGGCTGGAGCGAGAGCGAGAGGAGGCAGTGGCAAGCGGACTTCTGGGATGGGCTGGCTCATTACCTGGCAAATTGGCAGGGCATCAGGATGCGGAGGGGGCCGGGGGAGAATATGACATTTGAGAAGGCGGTCAGCAGGTGATCTTCAAGCGGGTATGATTTTTTGTACGTGTTTAGCTGGCTAGCTTTGCCGTTAACATTTGGAGGCTATCCAGTC
>DAONES010000028.1:0-20286 GCA_035403205.1 Methanothrix sp.
GCCTTCTCACCTAATGGAGGACCCGTATTTATAGATGACGGAAGAGAACAAAAGAGAAAGGATGAGAGAAAAAGACTGCGCAAAGGTGAAGAGATGATAAAAGAAACTCAGACTACTTATGTCGAGATGCTGCACATAAGAGCAGATGCTAAGCTACTAGCTCCTCTTTATGATTACTAGGGTCACATCCGATGAAGAACGCCTCGATGGGGAATGATCCTGAAGACTCTTCTCAGCAATCATCATTATCTCTGAAGCGAGGCGCTCTCTGTTGGTTATCACCAGATTAATTAGCCTCTCTATTCCGAACTGCTCATTAGAATCGTTTTCCAGCTCGACTACTCCATTTGAATATATGACCATCACGTCGCCATGCTGAATGGGTATCAGAGTCTTTTCCATCTCCATTCTATCCAGAATTCCGAGAGCTATGCCGCCGCCGCCCAGTGTATCTACCATCCCGCCCGGGTCCACAATGAATGGCGGATTATAACCGGCATTAACATACTCCAGGGTATGATTTTCCGAATCCAGCAACGAATAAAAACATGCGAGATTTATTCCACGGCCATACTGATTTATCTGCGAATTGAGATCACCGATCGCTTTTACCGGGCTTAATTTATTTGGCGAGGCGCGAATAAGAGTTAGCGACATAATGGCAAGCATGGCTGCCTGAATACCATCTCCTCCAGCCTCCGCCATGGCGATCGATATCTTATCATCAGACCGGGCTATATCGCATAAATCAAAGCCATCGGTCTCAGACGGCCAGTAGAGCGTCCTGATTTCATATTCTTCTTCCTGAGGCACATTCGCTGGAGCAAGACTCAGCTTTACATCTCTCAGAAGTACCATCTTATCATCAGAGGCCCCAGGAAAATCCGCTTCCGGTTCTTTCCGCCCCGCATATTCCTTCAGGCTCTGAGCCATTTTATTGAAGGATACTCCCAGAGGAGCCAGCTCACCTGAAGTCTCAGCCACAACATCAAACTCGCCGCGCGAGATCCTTGCCGCTACATTGCAGAGTGATTCTATCTGGCCATCGATTCTCCGGCTCATCCACCATCCTGCCCCAAGGGCAGTAAACACCGTGAGAACAAAGATGGTCATCGCATATTGCCAAACCTTTCGCGATGCATCATTCAGCCCAGCAGTTGCGCTCATGGCTACATCCTTAACACCGGAATCAATGAATCGGGCAGGCAGGCTCATCTCTTCGGCAGGATAGGCTATGCACACGGTCCAGCCGAGAGAAGCTACGCGCGAGAAGGCCACATAGCCGTCCCCATCATCGAGCCCAATTACGCTGGAGCCGGAACTTTCTTTGATCATGCTCTTGCCAAGAGCTCTGACCTCAGGATTACTTGATTCGAATAAATTATCCGTTATGAACAGATCCTTCAGATCATTCTCCGGCTTATCATTTGATCGATATATTATCAGCCCGGACGAATTCACAATGAAGGGGTATCCTCTGCCCTTAAGAGATGATAGATCGCTGTAGATCGGATATAATGAGACATCCATTCCCGCAATGCCTGCGAACTTATTATTTCGATAGAAGGGAGTTGTAACGGTAATTGCATAATCTCCCTTGCTATTCACATACGGCCCGGTCCAGATGGTCTTCTTCTTTTGTTTGGCCTGAGCATAAAATGGCATATCCTTGTAGCCGAAAAGCGCAGTATTGCTGAGTGTCTTGTTGCTGTAAGGCCATACTGCCAGCACACCATCCTCAGTTCCGATGTAGGAAAGATACTGTGGTGACCTGCTCTTATGCAGCGCCTGCATTATCTTTGCGGGAGCACATAGCGATCTTATAGTGGCATCCCTGATATCAGAAGTCGTACGATTGATATCGATCGGTGCAACCCATATTCCTGCAGGAATGCAACTCTCGTTTGTAGATCCTGCAGCCAGGTATCCGGCTATCAGCTCATTTTCGGAAGCAATGCGCCCAAAGAACTCATCATACTGGCGAGACTTCGCGATTGCCAGCTGCTCCTGATCAGCACCGCCCTGACCGACCTCCAATGCAGAACGGTTTAGGGATTTACTGAGGCTGGTGATATTGCTTTGAACGTCAGCTGCCGCATGATTCATCTCCAATACAGAGATAATTCCCAGAATTACCATTGGCAGCAGAGCAATAGCTAGCAGAGCAAGCAGAAGCCTTTCTCTCAATTCCTTGATGCCAGCCATTGATGTTGCATTGACTAGGTAATATAAACTCTTTTCAGCATTCCCTGCAAAAACTATTTATTTTGACCATTGGAATAAATATTGTGAAAGGTCCCTATGAATTTCTCCAGCCGCTTAGCAGGCTGACAAAGGCTTACCTGCGCTTTGAAAGGACAATCTGGGCGCTCAACGCGGCGATAATCTCATTAGCAGCATATGCTCTGACAGAGATCATCGGCCTTCCTGGCTTTATGAGCTTTTATTACCAGGATGTATTCCTGCTCGCAGAGCTTCCCGCAATGATATGCATAATACTCGGGCTGGTTGGGGCAACGCTCATCAAGAAGCGGAAAAAAGCAGACCTATTCGCGCTCCTGGGAACCGAGCTCTCTGAGAAAGCTCGCACCGCTTATGACAATCGCGATGTTGATTCCCTGCCCATGCAAGATCTTGCCAGGGAGATCAAAGCGAGTTTGAGCAAGTTAAAACCTTCAGATATCCTCAATTCGCGAAAAATAAGCAGCAGGGCACTGGCCATTGTGATAATATCCGGTGCAGCTATTCTCCTGGCGCAAAGCGAGATAGTCAATCCCTCCGATTTTCAGTCCCTGGCCGATCTGAGGGAGCGAGCCATCTCTGCTTTTGATAATGAAATGCCGACGCAAAACGCCGACCAGGAGATAAACCTCACAGGAAACCTTTTCGGAAATCCCTCATTAGCCGTTCTAAATGAAAACAAGATGGAAATCGTTCTTTATCCTGGAATCGGAGCCGGGTCTCTGGCCAGAAATACAGAGCCCGTGGAACGAGTCTTCTCGCAATCTCAGGCAGGAGACGCTACAGCGGTTCCCTCTGAACTCTATATTGAAAGCCTTCCACCAGAAAATAAAGAGATAATTAAAAAGTACTTCACCATTCTCTCTCAAAGCGATAAATGATAGCACCCAGGATCAGACATCTTAGATTCGTTTCCCGGTTTTAGGTGAGACAATTATATCCTGCAAGAATGCCTTTCCCTCTTTTGTGGAGAAGAGCGGAACATCCCAATCCGCTGCCACTTTTCCTTCTTTGCGGCAAACTATCACCCCCCGCCTCTGCCAGGCAGGTGTCCCGGCCAGATTTATGCCCTTCTGAAAGACAAACTCATGAATCTCTTTCTCCTTTAATCCCCGGAGCCTTTCCATAGCCTGAGCCTCGTTCAGACCTTCTTCCCGCAGCATATGAAATCCATAGGAAAAGACATGATTTCTCCAGGTTTCGTCCTGCCTCTCCGCGAGGTAGCTGCTTATTTCCTCTTGACAGAGAGGTATTGTGCGGCAGTCCATGGAAACGAGCCTGCGAAGCTCCAGAGATAAGGCCGCAGAGAGAAAACCTGCTACAAGCGAATCGATCTTTTCAACTCTTCCTGCGAACGGCAGATCAAGGAAAACCATGCTGATCTCATCCGAGAACGTAAAGGCCAGAACTGCAGACGGCCCGAAATCGAGAAGAAATCTCTCTGCAGAGAATACCATCGATCGGGCAAAATCGATGTCGTAGGGCTTTGTGCTATCCTCAAGCACCTTCTTAAAGCCTCTTCCGTCCGCCCTGACTACCAGTGGCGCGCGAGCACTCAGGCCGGAATAGATCTCCCAGCTAGTCGACTTTGCGCTGATTCTTTGCATTTCGAGTCAAGTGCCGGATGATTACTATATCGCCTACAGCAGTAACCCAGCGGTAGGGTATTACAATCCCTTTGCCTTTATGATCAAATAGCTCACGGTTGACATCTCCCAGAGCCAAGCCGCTCACTACGCTGTTATCGGTGTCAAGGACGGCATCTTCCACCCTGCCCACAAAGATGCCTTTCTGGGTATAGACATCCTGGTCCAGGAGCGATGTGATCTCCAGATTCATCTTCAATCCCATAATAAAATTAGCATATCGGATATTAACTTATTGCCCGCCTGGCTGGCGAACGGAGGCGGTGGATTGGAAAGGATGCAGCTCGGCAGGTGCTCAGGATCCAGGATATCCATATGGATAATTCGGATCGTACCCAGGATAGTTATTCCAGGGATCATAGCCGGACTTGCTATCGGAAAGAAGGCTGTAGATGTTATATCCGGGATAATCAGTAAGAAATCCAGTCGCAAACCCTGTTGAGTATTGACTCAAATTTTCCAGTTTATTCTTCCCATAAGGAGATTCTGTTCTGCCATATCCCAGGTTGAATTGAGACGTGTAATAGTCATCAGGATATTTGAGCGTCCCATTGGTTACTGAAAACCCCCTTGGTGTGCTTCCCCAGCTCCACAGGCCCCCTCCGATCGGATTTGATCTACCGACGGGCAGCACTTTGGAATTGACATCTGATGTACAAGCCGCTGACGACAAAGATGTTTGGGCATTTGAGGAAGCCGGGCTATAGCTATCGACATATTGCCAAACAACTGCCATCCCGGGCAGGCTAAGGACCGTGAATATAATGGCCAAGGAAATGGACAAGGCGGGAAAGACCCCATTCTTGCTGATATTTTCAATCTGCATCATATTTCAATCCGAATCGAATTTTATCCGCATCATACAGGTCTATAGCCAACGGGTCTGTGGCCAGCGCTATCAATCCAAAGGTCGAACTCAAGGGATAAAAACATGTGGTAGGCAAAAGGGCGTCAATTGTGACAGGTAGATCTATAAAATAGAAAAGAACATCTTATCTTGCCGTGTCCATTAGATGAGGTGGCAAAGGATGATAGTAGTTGGCATATGCGGCAGTCCTAGAAAAGCCGGAAACTCTGAGTTCCTCTTAAATGAAGCCCTTTCCGTGGCCAAAGAGAGAGGCTTTGAGACAGAGAGGCATCTCGTATCAGAGATAAACGTCGATTTCTGCACCGACTGCGGGGATTGCAGCAAAGGAAGATCCTGTCCTAAGGAGGACGATATGGCGGAAATCCTCTCCTCGCTGCAAAGAGCAGACGGGATAATCATCGCCACGCCGGTCTACTTTGGAAGCATAACTGCTCAGCTCAAAGCAATCTTCGATAGGACCATCCCGCTGCGCAGACAGGGGCTCCGTCTCAAGGATAAGGTCGGCTGCGCAATCAGCGTTGGTGGATCAAGAAACGGTGGCCAGGAGAAGGCATTGGATACCACGCACGCCTGGATGCACATCCACGGCATGATAGTAGTTGGCGATGACGCCCATTTCGGAGGGATCGCCGTTCGCCCCGCGGCTGAGGATCGGATCGGCAGAAAAACGGTCGTAGCGAGCGCCAATAAGCTGTGCGATCTCCTGGAGAGAATGGAGAAGAACAAGAGCTGCTGGGGCGGAGATTGAAGCAGAAATATTTGGGCGAAAGAGGGCTTATCGCGCTCATAGCATTTCTGAGCGCATTCGTTCCGCTATCAACTGATCTCTATCTTCCCGCATTGCCTGGCATGGCAAAATTTTTCGGTGTGTCTACCGACCTTGCCAACCTCACACTCATCCTTTTCTTCGTCTTTTTCGCAGCAGGAACCCTATTCTGGGGGCCGCAGAGCGATAGATACGGGCGTAGACCAGTGCTGCTGATCGCTCTGTCCATCTACTCTGCAGCCGGCATTCTGTGCGCGAGCTCTGCCGATATTTACCAATTAATACTATTCCGAGTCCTCCAGGCCATGGGAGGAAGCGGGGCTTTTGCCGTAGCCACCGCCATAATCAAGGATGTCTACGACAGCAAAAACAGGGAGACCATTTTGGCCCTGGTTCAGTCAATGGTGCTCATATCCCCTATGGCTGCTCCGGTCCTGGGCGCTCTCTTGCTTACCATTACCTCCTGGAGGGGAGTTTTTCTAATCTTGGCAGCAATTGGACTGCTGGCGCTGGCAGGAAGCATAGCTTTGCAGGAGACCGCGGAAAAGCGCCCAAAAGATATGGCAGGACAGACCTGGAAAAGGCTTGGCAAAGTGGCACGAAATCCTGGGTTTGCCTCATTGCTCGCAATATTTTCGCTCCTCAGCGTATCCAGCATGGCTTTCATTGCCTCATCCTCATATATCTACATCGATGGATTCGGCATGAGTGAGCAGGTTTATAGCTACTATTTTGCCTTCAATGCCCTGGGAATGATCACCGGGCCCATGTTATATCTACGGCTGGCCCGGCGGGTCCCGAGGCGATCGATCATCAAATTCGGTTTCGCCGTCATATCCGCCAGCGGACTATTGATTGCGCTTTTTGGTGGCACCAGGCCTTCGGTATTCGCCCTGGCGCTTCTGCCAGCAACCATCATGGCCAGCTGCATACGCACTCCAGGTGCAAATCTGATGCTGGAGCAGCAGGATGAGGACACGGGCTCGGCTTCGGCCCTCATGAGCTGCTTTGGCATCCTGATGGGCAGCGTGGGCATGACCATAATATCGCTATCCTGGAGCAATACCATAAGAGTTCTGGGAATGATGAATATCCTCACCGGCTCGACCTGTCTTGCTCTGTGGCTGCTCCTGTCCAATAAGCCATTCATAAAGCAGATTCCTGATGTCAGAGTCAGAGCAACGCAGTGAGTGAAACGGTAGGCATAGCAAACATATGGAAAAAAATTAATACATACTCGCCTTAATAGCATTTATGTCTAGAAGATTTTCCGTGCTATTAGCATTGATTCTGGCGCTCTTTTATATTGCCCTTGGAGCAGGGATGCCACTGATTAATGAAAACGTGCCGACAATAGGCACTCAGCAGAGTCCTGCCATCCTGAAAGATGAAATCATCATTGCCATGGAAAATGGCAGCCGGGTAGAATGGAGACATATCATCCTGAAAGGAAACAACACCGAGATAGGCGTGGCTTTGGGCCAAATCGCGCAGAAGGACTTTGCCGTCAAATCCCTATCGAAATACGCAGATCCGATCTACGGTAAAGCGAGAAGAGAGTATATGAAGAAAAATTATCCTCCAATGTTCGATAGAATGGCAGGAATCGCCAGAGTCTACGGCCTTTCCGCTGATAACAATACATTTGATACCACTGCACTGGCCTACGACGCAGGATCTCTGGCATGCTCCATGATCTACTTCCCCCCTGAGACCATGATGAGCGGACACGCTACAGTCTCCAGGAATACGGAATGGTATCTGGTTCCGTTAGACTACTATCTTAATATAAGCGACAGTCTGACCGGAAAACCTGCCGCGTCCCGTGACTTCCTGATGGAGATTTATCCAGATGAGGGGTACTCGACAATGGTTATTAGCATGATAGAGCTGAATTCAGCCACAGACGGACTGAACTCAGCTGGCCTGGGAATATCGATGCTGGAGGACAGCTACTTCGGCGGGTATAAAAATGCGCCAATCGCGGGAGGAATGGACAGCGGAATCAATAACCTGCAACTGGCCCGGCTTATCCTGGAGACCTGCAAGACCGTAGAGGAAGCAAAGATCGCTTTCTTGAACAACCGGGAGTTCTTCTCCGCGGATGCAAGCCACTATATGGTTTATGACAGCTCTGGAAATTCAACTGTGGTTGAGTGGAACAGCACAAGTGAGAGTGTGATCTTTACCGACGGCATCAAAGGCAAGCCCAATATCATGACCAACCATCCCATATATCTCTGCGCCAATTATGCCCTTAAGGACCTGCCCAGAGAGACGACTTTGATTCCATACGGCGACCCATATGACTCATTCATCCGGTATATTACTCTGAGCAACATCACCAACAGCCAGGAGGGCAGGTTCACGGATATGCAGGCTGCCGATGCCCTCAGTGCCGTCTCTGCCAATACCGTTATCGCTGCCGAAGGTGCATTGAGGCCGCTTCCCATCAATACCATCTATCATGTCCTCATGGATCTGGATAACAGGAGCATGATGGTAAAATTCTATCTCAGGAACGGTCCAGTGGATCCGGAAACAAAGAAGAACACATCGGTCTTCTCCCCATATATGACCTTCAAGATGAACGGATAAATTGAGATGCAGCTGGGACAGATGTGTGAGATGGATGTGGGGGACGGATGTGAGGGTCAGATGTGAGGGCCGGATGTGGACTTGTGGGATAGCCTCAATTTCCCCAAACCATCCTAATTTTTTATGCATTATTCCTTTTTATTAGCTCCAGCAGGCAATATTGATAGGGCAGCCCCTCAGGCTTTTCGAAGAACTTGTTCTCCACCCGCTGATAAATCTCATTGACCAGAGCTTTGTTATCAGGATTGAGCCCGATTTGCATCGATGATTCGCTCCAGGCCCTGACCACGCGAGCCAGGGTGGCCGCAAGCATGGACCTCTCCTGCGGGTCATTCAGCCTGCCCTGCGACCTGGCGAAGTAGGCACACGGCACAGTCAGAGGATCACATCCCTTCAGGCAAAAACAGCTCCCAAGATAGCCCTCTTCAAGCAAGGCGGCCACCTCCAGAGGTGTAGCAAAGTAATCCGGGATAAAAATGGCATCAAGCTCTGCTAGAGAGAGCTTTCCCTCTGCGAATAGCTCCCGGCAGATATCCCATAGATTGTTGTATCCAGGAGAAGCCGGCCAGCGATCTCCTCCCAGGTTGGCCAGGTTTGCCAGGAATAATGCGCCGCCTTCAACCAGCGACTTTGAGCATTCCTGCAAGAAGGTCCGAAAATCCTCTTTCCATTTCTCGGCAAACCTTCGCCGCTCATGATCAGCAAGCTGGTTGGGCTGCAGGCAGAGATGATGGCGAAAATAGTCCGGTCCGGCGGTCTCAGCATTCATCCAATGAAGTGCGGTTGAGGAAAAGCCGATTTGAAGCCTGCCCCTTAGCTCTGGGAACGGCTTATAAAAAGATCGCTGGATATACCGGCCTTCCACATTCTCCAATCTCGATAATGCCGAGTCCTCCCAGAACGCCATAAAGCCCTCCGGATCTGCCAGATCGATATAGATCAGTTTGATGGGCAGGACGGAATTGATCTCGTGAATCTGGCCGACAATTTTTTCAAATAGCTCGCTGGAATTAACGCCATCTGCCGCCCCAAAATCGGCGATCACAAATGAGTCACCCGAATTCATAGATTCGATCCGCGGCGAGATGCGCCTGATATGAGCCTGCATCCTGGGCAGAGCCTCTGCATTCACGGCACGGGCGGTATCCGAAATTCGGCTGTAGTCCACGGTCATAGTCGGACGGTAGTGGTGCACCGAAACCTCCATCTCGTTCTTCATGGTCGTCAACCTCATAGCTGTTCATTAACCCCAAAGCTCATCATCCTCATAGCGGCAATTCATATTCTTGAAATCTTTCTACTTCGCTAAATCCGCTGAAAGCTTCGTGCTGCCGCACAATGGCGCTGTGGAAGACTTATTATCTCATAAATTGAGATGGTAGTAGCATGTTCATGAAGAGACATGTTCTCACCATGCGAGAGTTCTCCAGAGAGGAGATCGACTCGGTCCTCGATCTGGCCGCATCCCTGGAGCCTTATGCGCGAGGACAGAAGAGCGATATGATGGCAGGCAAGGTCCTGGCTCTGCTTTTCTTTGAGCCCTCCACCAGAACGCGCATGTCATTTGAGACCGCCATGAAGAGGCTGGGAGGTGGGGTCATTAACCTGGGGCCCGCGGAAGGGTCTTCCATCTCCAAAGGCGAGTCGCTCGCTGACACGGTGCGGGTCATCGGTGGCTATGCCGATGCCATGGTCATCCGCCATCCCAAGGAAGGCTCGGCCCGCCTCGCTTCCCAGTTCTCGCCAGTGCCAGTGATCAACGCCGGAGATGGTGCGGGACATCATCCCACCCAGACCCTTCTGGACCTTTACACCATTAAGAAAGAAAGCCACCTGGAGAACCTGAGCATTGCCCTTGTGGGCGATCTGAAATACGGCCGCACGGTTCACTCTCTGGCTTACGCCCTCTCTCTCTTCGGGGCCGATATTACCCTCGTCTCTCCCGCCAGCCTGAGAATGCCAGATTCCATAAAATCGGATCTGTCCAGCAAAGGGACTTGCGTTCGCGAAACCTGCGACCTGGGAGCAGTGGTAAACAATGTGGATGTGCTTTACATGACCCGCATTCAGCGCGAGAGGTTCCCGGACCCGGTAGAGTATAAGAAAGTGGCCAGATCCTACAGAATCACCCCCGAGTTCATGGCCGGGGCAAGAGAGGGGCTTATTGTCATGCATCCTCTGCCGCGGGTGGACGAGATTGCCCCATCTGTGGATGAGACTCAGCATGCTCGCTACTTCCAGCAGTCCTTTTACGGCGTTCCGGTTCGCATGGCTCTTCTTAAAATGCTCATCGGCGGAGGTTGCTAAAATGCCAGAGACTAAAGACGCGCCAAAGGTCTTGCGGGTTAAGCCCATCAACAATGGAACGGTGATCGACCACATCGCCGGAGGCCAGGCGCTTAACGTCCTCAAGATCCTGGGAATAGCCGGCACCACAGACGCCACGGTCTCCGTGGTCATGAACGTGGATAGCAGGAAGCTCGGCAAGAAAGACATCGTTAAGGTCGAGGACCGAGAGCTATTCGAAGAGGAGGTCAACAGGATCGCCCTGATTGCTCCGGCCGCATCCATCAACATCATCCGGGACGGAAAAGTAATCGAAAAGAGATCCGTAGATCTGCCGGATGAGATCGTGGGAGTGGTGCGCTGTCAGAATCCCAACTGCATCTCCAATACCCTCGAACCCATAAAATCCAGGATGCTCGTAAAGACTAAAAACCCGGTATTGCTGCGCTGCCTCTATTGCGAGCAGCTTCTCACCGACAGAATCGCCGAATACTTGATCTGAGCGAATGCGAAAGTATAAATCAGGTTTGAGGCATGTCTTGCCCCGGATTAGGTTAAGTTCATTCAAAATTAGGATGGAGTAAAAGATGACTGTGAAGAATGGCGATTTCATCAGAATTGATTACACTGAGAGCGTTGACGGGCAGGCAATTGCTGCCACGGATAAGGACGTTGCTACAGAAAAGGGAATATTTGACGAAGAGATCCAGTACGGGCCACACCTCATAGTGATCGGCGCCGGCCAGCTTGTGAAGGGCTTCGAAGAGGATATGATAGGAAAAGAGGTCGGATACAGCGGCAAGGTGGAGATACCAGCCGAGAAGGCCTTCGGACTGCGCGATCCCAAGAAGGTCGAGATCGTCCCCTTAAACAAGTTCAAGGATAAAAAACCAGTTGTCGGAATGCGCGTAGGCGTTGAGAATAAGGTGGGAACCGTCACCAGAATAATCGGCCGAAAGGTTAGCGTGGATTATAACCACCCTCTGGTCGACAAGACCATTGTCTACGAATACAAGATAGTCGAGTCCGTCGAGGATCGGCTGGAGATGCTCAAGGCCCTCATCAAGACATTCTCCCGCATGGATCTGGAAGCCGAGATCAAGGATGATGTCGCTGTGATTACCGTCCCCTGGGAGCTTTCCTATTATAAGGAGTGGCTCATGATCAGGCGCGGCCTGGCTGAGATGATCATCCAGCACCTGGGGCTAAAAGAGGTCGACTACGTCGAGAAGCACACAGGTGAGCGCGTCACATCGCAGCTAATCTCGCCGCCGGGAAAGGAGCCGAAAGCAGAGGCAGAGGCAACTGAGCCGGCAGAGCCCACGTCTGAGGATAAGACGGAAGCTTGAAGACATTAATTTTTTTATAAAAATTTGCGCTTAAGGAATTGTGAAAAATACGTGAAATGCTGCCACCAGTGTCTATTTCCGGCGGCAGGGTTTGAGCGTTTCTTTTTCAGACTATTCTTCAGAAGAAGTATCCGCCGTGGGTAGTCCAGGACCAGCTGCCGGAATAGTAGTAGCTAGCACCGCCCCATCCATAGAGATTGGTTGCATACCAGGGATCATAGACTACGGGATCATAGTAGTAGGCATATGTCGGGTAGACGACGGGTGCGGTATAGTAAGTCGGATAGGTGTAGGTGTAAGTCGGATACCAGTAGGAATATTGGTAGGTTGGATAACTCCAGCTGTAGATATGCGAAACACCGCCGGGATTCAGCCAGTCATAATACCTTGTATTGCCGAAATCATGGTGATCGCCATGACCATCGGGACCGCTGTGTCCTCCGAAACCGTCCGGTCCACCATCATAAGGTGCAGACTGGAAATCATCTATACCATTCGCGGCGCCCACTATAGCCAGCATTCCCAGCGCCATTATTGACAACATCAGCTTTATTGAGTAAATTGAGATTCCTCCGAATACCCTGTTTATTAGCTTAATATTAAAAGGTGATTTTTATGTAGATATCACCTAATGTCTACATGAACCCTCTATACGTCTGCGCATAAATAAAACACCGATTTTGCCGCCCAGATTGATGCCAGCGAAAAAAGGAAAACAAAATCGCCAGCATTAGCCAGACAGCAGTTCTGCAAACAGTTTTCAGAAGCTGGCCATCTCTACACTTTGGTTTATAAGAGATGACTGGTTTGTGAGTTGCATCTGGTTCATGAGCGGTGATTGGTTTTCGGCAAGTGAGAGATTAGCCGGGATAGTAGCGAGATGTTTGGCTGGGAGAGATAGATTGGCAGGGCTCGAGGGCGCAGCCTGCTCAGTCTCCTCTTTGGGCACCTCAACATGCAGGGTGTAGAGCAGATCTCTGATGATCTCCCAGGGGAAGGTTGATATTACGCGACAGTCGATCCTTCCGCGAGAGACTCCATCCTCGTAAACCCTTGCATCTGGAGAATAGCAGGCCGCGACGATCAGATCGCCCTCCTGATATTGCCCCTGGCCCAGGAATTGCCTTTCAAATCTAAAATTGCCGAGCACCGCCGGCTTTCCATCTATTGATGGCTGGTAGAGGTTGGGCTTGTCCGCGCCGGCGCTTATCAGGGCGCTGTAGACAATATACTCGTTAGCAGTGATATTGGCGACCATCGGCTCATCATAGCGGGTCAGTATCAGCCAGGCAAAATGATCGGCACTATCTATGGTAAGGTTGTATCGGTCATATTTCACACCGATCGACGTGGTACCATGAGTAGGCGCCTCAACAATGACTTTGTACTCCTTTGTGGTATTCATGTTAAAAGAGACATTGTACGGCCCAACCGGCCCGGATTCAAAATAGGCAAGAGAAGGTGCTACAAGTGATAATAAGCCCAGCACCAGGATCAAGATCAATTCCGCGCGCATTGCTATTGATGCTTATTTCCATCCATTTCATTCTTTTGGTCTTCTGGGAGAAAGTCCGGTCTCATTTTCTTAAAGCTATGTGACGCTCTATGAGCCCTGTGACGCTCATTCTGCTGGCGCGGGCTTCTCCGGCGACAGGATCTCACGGGCAGCCTGGTGGCTGTCAGTTTGAGCAAAAATGCAAGGCCAATATCCATGGGCATGCGCGAGGGCTTTCTGCCTCGGACAAAATCCAAAAATGAAAGAAAGCCCGCAAGCTATTCGCTATCGGGACTTCCCATCCATGGCCACTGGTGATTTTAGAAGAGCTGCGGCTGATCCTGGGGGTCAATGATATGCCAGAGATTGTCCTCGCGTCCGTTTCCGGAGAGATCCCCAGGTTCCTTGTCCAGAGAATAAAGGTAGAGCGGCCAGCCCTTGTATGTGGTCTGCCTGGATCCATCGGTTCTGGTTATGGTGCCAAAGTCGACGGATCTCAGGCTGTCGGGCAAAGTCAATGTCTGGGTGTAGAAGGGAGGCCACTTGGAAGCGCAATCGTCGTAGCAGGTGCTGGCTCCGCCTGCGTTGCCGTCGTTCGAGAAGTAATAGAGAGCAAAACCACTCTGGTTTGCCAGATAGTATCCCAGAAACTTGTCGCTCGTTACGTTTACGCTGTAGGAGCTCTCAGCCAGAGCCGGAATCGAAAGAATCAATGCCGCGAGGAATAAGAGCATAAGTTTATGGCTTCTTGACATGTTTTTCACCGCCTGCTTCTTATCGCCATGATAATTAAGGATTTGCTATTGGATAGAGCGATAAAAAGTGTCAGGGATTTCGCGGTCTGAAAACCATATCTCATTATCAGGGCTGATCTTTTTCGCCCAGCGGCATTCCGGATAGTGATATTTATTGGATTTCGTTGAGCCAACGTACTTTTTGTCGCTCACTTTATCTGGAACAGATGGCCACCACTCAGCCGGGTCAAATTCGTTGTCCTTTGCGTCTTCCACCTTAGCATGGCCTGCATCCACAAGCATGCGGTTAAAGACAGTTCCCGCAGTGCTGTCGGAATTGGCCAGAATGACGACACAGACCTACAGTCTATATACTTCCTGGGACCATCAGATCTTATGCGGAATGAAACCTATGAGCTTTTTTAACTTCGATTATCTTGATTTCAATCCCTCAGCAACATATTTCCGTGATCGAGATATTCTGAAGCACACCGTCTCAACTATTCGTTCAATTCCGGCATGCACTCGACCCTGTTTTTTAGGTATCTTCAGGAAGGTCCAGCTTTGTTGAGATCTCCATCGCCTGCCCGTATGCCCGCATTGCTTTCCTGCAATTATCAGTCCGATCTTCTGCTTCGGCCAAAGTTTTATAAGCAGATCCGAGAAGGGTGGTTTATCGAGCGCGAATCTATGCCCTATCATAACTCTTCTATACTTTGCAGCATAACATTTGTTCATGATTGTAGCTGATTTTTCCATGATCCCAATGGGGTCGGGGACCAGTGGGTCCACCTATGTAAGAGCTGTCCATGATCTCTTGAGAGAATTGAATGTCAAGTTCATTCCTGGACCGATGTCAACTGCTGTAGAGACCGAGAGCTTCGAGCAGCTTTTCGAGATAATAGAGAAAGCAAACCAGCGGCTGGGAGAGAATGGCATCCAGAGGATAATCACCTCCATAAGGATAGATTACCGTCTGGACAAGGAAATAACAATTGAGTCAAAGCTGGGAGCGATAGGCAAATGACCGGCCTATCTCGCAGGTTCTGTCCATTCGTGACCGGGAGAGAATGCCTAAGGAAAGACTGCATGGCCTAGAGTAGCGCGGAATGCAGCCTCATCCCGCGATCTGATGAGAAGAGCCCAACTCCATTTGAGCAGAGGCTAAGAGATGCAGCGCCTCTGATGTACCGATCGCTTCTGGACCTGGTCAGGATCATGGAGGATACATCGAAAGTCTGCAGCAAATGCGGGCCAGATCTTTGGAATTATGCCCAGGAGGTAAGATCAAGCCTTCTCGATGAGCTGATCAAATCTGAGCTGGCCGAGGCGGGAATTAAAGCGGTCGATCCATAGCGTATCTTTGGTCCTGCACCATTTTTTCTATGAATTGCCGGCAATGGATAATTTGATAACGAATGAAGATGCATAATTTGTGAATGCGCAGTTTTCTCACCGCATAATTGCCAGTCCTCCGCCACTAATCGCAATAGATGCATTCGGATTATGATTGGCAGAAAACTGGCCGCCGGGAGGAAGAAAAAATGAGAGAAGCTATGCGAATTTCATTTATGTTAATGGTCCTGCTGATGATAATGCTGGCAGGTGCATCAGGCGCATCAGGTGATGCAGGTGCAAAGGTGCAGAAGACAATCGCCAGCTCTGAAAACCAGAGCTTTTCGGCCCTGGACGAGGTTCCGCAGTTTCTGGAAGAGCTCAAGACCGCAGGATTTTCCCTTCACGAGGGCAAGATCGAATACATCGATCTGGTTAAGCAATGCTGCGAAGGAATGGTAGCAGACACTCTGGCCAACAACCCCTGGCCCAATGCCTACCTGACCCTGAAGAATATGACGCCGGAAAGCTATCCGAAACTCTCCTACCCCCCATGGATCTGGCAGCTGGGAGAGGATGAGGCCATCGTTCTGGTCGGACAGACTCCACCACCCGTAGCTTATTTCAGCTATCAGACCTTCATGGTCAGTCCGCCTTACGACGGCAATGCGACTCCGCCTCCCTTCCCAGGTATTGAGCCGCGCATGGGAATCGCTCTGGGCGATACAGTCAACATCGCTACCATCAATACCACTAACGCCGAGCCGTTCTATAGCCCTATCGTCTACATCATCACCGGAAACCTCGAAGCGGAACGGCGTGTCCGTGACGCTGCCCTTGCCGCTGGCTATCCTGATTCGATCATCAACGTCGAGGACATATCGCCTGTGATTGCGCCTTTGGGGCTAGGTCCGTCTGGATCGGCCTTCTACCTGGCACAGCGAAACGCCATGCCGGCAAACCAGTCTGCTCTGGAGGACTACATCAAGTATCCACCCTACAGAGTCTTCCGGGTGACTCCAAATGCCCACCTGGCTGCTAATCCTGAGCCGGTTCCAGTGCTGCGGGTGCGCGGCACAGGACGCACGGAGATGGATCTGTATCCGGCATTGAAGAGGCTTCGCAAGGCCATCTTAAAGGAGAACTCCGGGGCGCACAAAGAACTGGACACCCATGTCTGGTGGCTGCCCGAGAGGGAGATAATGCTGGAGAAGCCTTACGTAGGACTTCAACGGGGCCAGTTCATGATGGGAGCGACCCGGGACACAAACTATCTCGCAACTTATCCGAATTTCAAGCTTCGCAATGGCACAAACGAGTTTGTGATTGTGTACGGAGTCAATCACCAGAAGACCGGAAAGGCCACTTATGCGAGCTTCAGCCTTTATGCCGATAAGGACAAGTGGTTTGGTGTGGGCACGACGCTGAGCAATCAGTTCAACGGCAGCGCTCAAAAATACCTGGGGCCGGACGATCCAGATGCTGATAAGCTCTACGCCTTCAAGGTGGCGAGGGACTGCAAAGGAGAGGCCTACTGCATGCAGCCCTCCGGTCCGGAGTCATTCACAGACCCATGGGGCGTGCCCTACAGCTGCCCGGATCTGAATATGGATGAAGATGAGATGTTCCTGATCTTCCGAAACTACATGGAGCCAGAAACGAACGTCTCTCCTGACGACAATGAGCTGCTATACGACCAGGCTATCTACTTCGGGCCGTATTTCGAGCCGTGAGCCAGATGATGCTGAAAACTTGGGAGGCCAATCTCGAATAAATCAAATCAATCGGGCCGCTCCCAATCTCCCATCATTTTCCTGGGGAATGGCTTTTTTAATTTTTTTGCATTTCTGATAGACTGTGCATTTGCTCAAACAACTGCAGGGTCACTAAATGCACCGGTTCCAGGAATACAATGCAAAGAGTGCAGGGCATTTTTTAGATAAGAACGATAAGGCTAGCGCGGAATGGAGGCTTGAGGGAGATCTGGATGCCTTTGAGAATTCAATATACGCTGCAACAATGCAGCAGTGAGATAAATGGGGGGCATTTTCTTCTGCCCCACCATTTCGCCAGATCTCGCCGCTTGCTCCGGATATGAGCAGAAATGATTCTCAAAATGGATCCCAAAAGCCTTTTAGAGTTATTCTCCAATATTCTGCAACTATGACCGAAAGACACTATCTATTTTTGCTGGCGCTGATGCTTCTCAGCCTCGGCCTCCTCATCGCTCCCGCTCCAGCGGCAGCCCCAGATGATTACTGGTCTCCTTGGGTGACAATGACCTCGACCGATTCTGCGACCATTAACTGGCGCGGCGAGGAGAATGGATCAGGCTCGATAGATTATGCCACGACAAGCTACTTCGATGAGCATCAAAGCTATGAGAAAGCGGTAGAAGCCACGGATCTGGCGACATACCAGCACGTTCGGCTGAGCGGTCTTGAGCCAAATACCTCCTACACCTACCGGGTAACTCCTTCCGGCGGAGCTGAGCCATTTGCCAACCGCACCTTCCGAACGATGCCGGATAGCGGACCGTTCACATTCATCGTATTCAGCGATCCTCAGAAGGGCAGCGAGTATGAGGAAAAACAGCGGTTCAAGTACGTGGCAGACGCCATCGAAAAGGAGCCGGATATACTATTCATACTGATTGGAGGGGACTATAATGGGCATGATAGCGATGGGTTGTGGAGCCAATTCTTCCAGGTTGCGGACGGAATGCTCGCCAAAGATGCCATCTTCCCAACAATCGGAAACCACGAGTACCATAACTCCAGCGGTGGAGACAATCCGCCAACCGAGGCAAACCACTTCCACTGGTCGTTCGATATCCCCCTGAACTATTCCTTTGACTGCTCAGGGGTCCGCTTCATCGTCCTCAACACCCCGGACCCAAATAATGCCAACGGCGACGATCCGCATACCTCTCTGGCCCTTGCCAAGAGCCAGGAGTCCTGGCTCAAAGGACATCTGGGCAATGATACTCTGATGGGTGTATTCACCATTCACCACCACCCCATCTGGGATTACTATAATTCCACCAGCAATCCCGATCTAGATCCCTGGGAGAGCCTCTATCACGCCTACAACATCAGCGCCAACTTTGCAGGCCATACCCACAACTATCAGAGATACTCAATCAAAGGCATTCCCTATTTCATCGTCGGCAATGCTGGAGGCAGGTGCGCCGACCTGACCGGCGATAGCGCTCCGGCGGGCTACATCTTCGGCATGAACAAGACGCTGGGATATCTCAAGGTGGCTGTAGACCCGGCCAAAAATACTGCAACTGCCGAGGAATGGATTGTAGCTACCGTAAAGGAGGATGACTCCAAAGAAAAACCGGATGTATTCAAGGCTCCGAAAATGATTGACAGCATTACCTTTTCACTCAAGAAGCAATCAACGGTGTAATGCGGATAGCAATCATTTTTTTTGGCCAGATTGCTTATGCCAGAGCATCCCTGTCTATTTCCGTCCCAGGTAGAGCCGGCATACCTCAGGATTGTCCAGCAGGCTTTTAGCGGGCCCTTCCAGCCGGTTCTTGCCCATCTCCATGACATAGCCCCGGTCGCTGATGGCCAGAGCCCTGCGGGCATTCTGCTCGACCATGAGAATTGTCACGCCCCGCCTGTTGATCTCCTGGATCTCTGAGAAGAGCTGGCCCATGATCTTGGGGGAGAGCGCAGCAGAAGGCTCGTCCAAAAGCAGCATGGACGGGCCTATGATCATTGCTCTGCCCACCGCCAGCATCTTCTGCTCGCCGCCGCTGAGGGTTGCTGCCCTCTGATCCATGCGGGTTTTCAGCGCTGGAAAGAGCTCCAGGACCAGGGATATTCGCTCCTCAATTCCGCTCGAAAGGGCAATGGCCCCCATCTCCAGGTTCTCTTTCACAGTCAGCGCGGCAAATACGTTCCTCTCCTGGGGAACATAGGAAAGGCCTCTCTTTACGAGCTGGTCAGGCCTCAGTCCGGTGATCTCCTGTCCCAAGAACTGGATCCTTCCGCCTCGCATTTTGGTCAGTCCGAAGATGGATTTCATGAGGGTAGACTTTCCGCAGCCGTTCGGCCCGATTATGGTCACAATCTCTCCTTCATCAACCCGTAGAGAGACCTCGCTGATGATGTTCTCGTCTGTATAGCCGGCAGTGATTGATTCAAGGCTGAGCATCAGATCCCACACCCAGGTAAGCCTCAAAGACCCGCGAATCGGAGATGACTTTATCAGGCTGGCCGCTTGCCAGTATCGCGCCCTTGTTCAGGACATACAGCTCATCAGAGAGAGCAAGCACATAGGGAATGGCATGCTCTATTATCATTATCGTGAGCCCGTTTTTCCGAAGCAGCTTGATCTTCTCAATGAGCCTCTCGGATAGCGCCGGATTGACTCCGGCGAAAGGCTCGTCGAGCAGCAGCAGCCTGGGATCGGCCATCAGGGCGCGGGCCATCTCCAGCATCTTCTTCTGGCCGCCGGACATCGATCCGGCGTACTCGTCCTTCATGCGCAAGAGGTCAAAGAACTTCAAGAAATCCTCTGCTTTCTTCTCGATGGCCCTCTCATCCGCCAAGACCTTGCTGCGGCGGACGATTGGGGCATAGATCATCTCTCCGAGCTGATTCTGGCTGCCGAGCATCATATTTTCGAGAACAGTCATCCTCATCAGAGCCCGAGGAATCTGAAAGGTGCGAATCAGGCCCAATCTGGCGATCCTATATGCCGGAAGGCCCACTATCTCCTTTCCGGAAAATACTATGCTCCCCGCGTCAGGCCTGGCAAACCCGGATATCAGATCGAAGAGCGTGCTTTTACCGGCGCCATTCGGACCGATGAGGCCCACGATCGTTCCCTCCGTCACCGAGAGGCTACAGTTGTTTACTGCCTTGAGCCCGCCGAAAACTTTTCTGACCCCTTCGATCCTGAGGATCTCATTTGCCAACCGCCAATTCCTCCTTTCTGCCGAACAAT
>DAONES010000029.1:0-19962 GCA_035403205.1 Methanothrix sp.
ACATCTTGGTTATCTTGCAGCACCAAACGAGGCTGCCAAAGCAGGTTCCGTCGCCTTTTTCCAGAGGCGTTCCCCTGGCAAACGAGAGCTTCTTTTCCATAAACTCTTCAGGCGTCATTCCTGCTCTCTTCAGGGCCCCGTGCACCGGGCAGCTTTTAACTGGCGGACAGCAGAAGGCCAGGCCGCGAAGGTCGCCGCCCGCGCAGATATGCTTGGGTGCATTGCCCCAGCCGCTCAGAGAATCGTATTCTTGCATCGCTCCTGAGAGCCATTGGGCAAATTCCGGGTCGGCTCCTCTCAATGATACGATATCTGCGCCCATGGAAAGCAGATTTTTGGCGTCTTCAAACTCACCGATGTCTGCCAATGCCATGATCGCCGGGCCTCTGCTATCTTTTGCTTTTTTAACCATTTTCGGTCCGGCTCCGTTCAGGCCGCGCAGGTCAAGGTGAATTATGTCCAGCTCGCTCTCATTCAGCTTCTCCAGAAGGGCACTGGACAGGTCTTCCGGCCTGATCCTCAGGGAGAGGGTGACGCCGCAGCGCTTCAGCCGCGGGATGAGTTCCAGAAGGCGGATGTGGTCATGGATCTTGGAAAGCCGCAGGTCGAGCAGGCAGAGGTTTCTGCTTGCCAGCCGGGCCGCCTCCAGGAGTGGCTCGTCCTGGGAGCAGGTGGCAGACAGTCCGAATGAGCCTGTTCTTCTTCCCGCTTTTCGGTTGATTGTCTCTAAACTGGCCTGCATCTCTTCGAGAGGGACCTCATCCAGATCGAATCCCTCAAGCAAGAGCAACCCCGCCGCATCATTAAAGTCCGGCTGGTTATGAGAAGATATAACGGCAATGGGATTGTCGATATGCAGATATCCTACTTCAAGCATCGGCATGGTATTTTGCGCCTCAAGATATCAGCCTTTCGCTGCTGTTATTATTTTATTTACTTTGTTATCATTGGTGCAAAAATGACTCTGCCATTCTTTATATTCCAGAAAATCCTAAAGCTCTGCGATGATATCATGGTGACCTTTAAAGTAGATGCAGATGCGCAGGCAAAGATCCAGGGATCTGAGGATCTGGAAAAGCACCCCCTGGTGGTCAAAGTTAAGGGAACGGAAAAGGATGGGGCTCTAAGCGTTCAGGTCTCTGGGGGGGACAGCAGCCCCTTATCGGCACGGATATCAGGTGATTCCAAGAATCCCGTTGCCTTGGGGCCCATAGAGGTTGCGCCTATCACAATAATCCCCAACCTGGAATCCGCGGCAAAGACCATTGACCTTGGCGCTCTGATCGGTGCGTTCACAAAGCTGTCTCAAGGGATCAAGGTAGAGGTCGCAAATTCCGGCGCGCCTTTGTCCATAGCCATTGGAAAGATCCCTGTGGACCTCTCGATCTCTGTTTCTTCTCCTGCCTCTGAAACGGTATTCAAGGTGGAAATCAAGGGAACCGTTGGTGAATAGAATTCTCCCAGACTGGCTTATGACTGTAGTTGCGGCGGCACTTCCGGTCTCCGAGGTTCGGGGCGCCATACCTCTGGCCATAGGCATGTATGGATACGCGCCCTGGCAGGCTTATCTTTTATCCGTTTTAGGTAACCTTCTGCCTGTAATTCCCCTGCTGCTCTTCCTCGGACCTGTCTCCGATTATCTGAGGCGTTTTAGCTGGGGTGACAGGTTCTTTTCCTGGCTCTTTGCCCGCACTCGCAGAAGGTACATTCAGGATCACGAGAATTTTGGACTTACTGCTTTGGCCATTTTCGTGGCCATTCCCCTGCCCATGACCGGAGCCTGGACAGGCTGTGCAGTTGCCTTTTTGCTGGGATTTCGGTTCTGGCCGGCCTTCGCGGCCATATCATCAGGTGTTATGCTCGCTGGAATCATAGTGACTGCTGCCGTTGTGGGCGTGCAATTTCTGGTATTCTGAATTAATATCATCAAAGCACATAATGCGTCAAGCATAGCTCGCCCAGTATACACTACCAAAAAATATTAATATCATCACTTCGAACAGTATCCTATAATGAAGAATGTATGGGGTGAGATAATCAAAAGAATATGCATTATAATGGTGCTGGCTATGGCTATGCTCTCGGTCCATGCTTTAGCACAGGGTATAGTCGGAGACAAAGGCGTGGATCTTCTTGGAAAAAATGGAGGAATTCTTGAAACAGAAGGAGCAGCTTTCAGATTTCCTGAGGCGCAGGATACAAACTATGACCGCCTGGTTGTTGGTGATGATAAGGCTCTAGCCATTGGAAACTTTTGGAACAAGAAGCCGATGGCTACTGCTACTAACAATCTGGAGATAAAGAAGAACCAGGAATCCGGCAATTGCAGCCCCTGTGGAGGGTCCTTATGCCTTGACGCATGCACCAAAGTCAACATAGATGACATCAAAGCAGGCAATAGGAAGGCAATGGCTATAGGACCGGCTGATGCGGCCAACTACATCAAGATAGTAACCAATCAGCAGTAAGCGCCATTGATTGCCTGTTGCTGCGGTTTGATATCAGACGATATGAGGCCCACTGACGGATCGCCAGTGGGATTTTCTCCTAATTTTGAAACTGTCTACCTGCGATAGCCAAGCTTCTCTATCTCCCGGTCGATTCGCTTCTCTTCCTCGGTCGGGTCCGGAATATCCGTTTCTTCTGCGGCTTTCCCGATGGCTATGCCCACCAGTATTCCCTTGAGAAAGGCCTGTCGATTATCCTCTTCGATGGTATTCATGATCCGGTTGATATACCGTTTTATGGTAGTTCCCGGAATCGTTCTGAATGAATCGAGTTCGTCTGAAACAGCTGCCAGCTCCTCCTCGTAAAAACCAAAGCCCTTCAAGAATTCCGATAGACTATCGTCCTCGCCGCTCATATGAATCGCATATTGTATGCAGCCAGTCTATAAAAAAGGGCGGATAAGCAGCCTGGAAAGACTGCTCATGCCAGAGTCTCAAAGGTCAAAGGCTCAATCGTTAGCGACCGTCATAACTACTTTTTCCAGACCTCCGTTGTACTTGAACGGGCTCTTGTACTCGTCTGTCACCGGCGTTTGCGGGTCCTGTCCGACCTCCAGTCCCTCTTCGAAGGAATATCGGCCCGGCACGGTGTAGGACATATCCACCTTTCCTTCCTCTTTGCCGTTGATGAAGAGCTTGCCTGTGCCCTTCCATCGCCCGGTCTTGTCGAACACAAAGCCCAGGGTGGCTTCTCCCTCAGGAACCTCGCTCTCGGATCTGATTACATAATGCTTGAGGCCGAAGAGGTTGTAGTCGAAGATCAGGTGATTGTCCTTGACGTAGAGCGACAGACCTGCGAATCTGCCTCCTATTGAGAAGAGGACTCCTTCGCTGTCGTTTCCTGAGTTGTTCACATACGCAGTCAGGGTATAGGAGCTGTTGCGCGTGTCAGGAATCGCAGGCTCCATGATCTTCTCCACTCCTGGCAGGTAAGTGAAGGTCGATGTACCTCTCGCCTGAAGAGCAGAGTACCGGCTGAAGGCGCGGTCGTCCAGAGGCAGCACATTGTATTTGCTGGCCTCGCCCCACCAGCGGTCCTGCATCTCCTCAAGCCTGGCAGGATATTTGTCCGCCAGGTTGTGGGTCTCAGAGATATCGCTGCTGAGGTTGTACAGCTCCCAGGTATCGTTTTGGAAGTCGGGACCTGAATTGAGGTGATGGAATGCGACTGCCTTCCAGCCTTTGTACCAGACGGCACGGGTTCCCATCATCTCGAAGTACTGGACGGTCTTGTGGGTTGGCTCTGTGGAATTGGCGAAGGTATAGGCCAGGCTGATTCCTTCGACAGGTTTCTGGGCAACTCCGTTGTAGACCTCCGGAGCCTCAAGGTTCACGACCTCCAGGACGGTGGGCACTACATCGATGACGTGACAGAACTGCGACCGAATGCTGCCGTTGTCCTTGATGACATCCGGCCAGTAAATGATCATGGGGTCGTGGGTTCCGCCTTCATGGCTGGTCCACTTGTAGAGCTTGTTGGGGGTATTGTCTGCCATGGCCCATCCCAGAGGATAGGTCGGATAGGACAGGGGACCTCCAATCTCATCGATCTTGGAGAGCATCGTGCTGATGTTGGTAATATTTCGGATGGGCAGGAATTTGTCCTGGAAGCCGGATGAATCTCCGCCCTCGGAGATGAAGTTAGCCCACATTACCATGTTGGTGTAGCCGTTGGCGTCGCCCTCTGGAGACGCGCCGTTGTCCGATATCACTACTATCATGGTGTTGTTGAGCTGGCCGCTGGCCTTCAGGTAATCCAGAAGCCTTCCTATCTGCCCATCGGTAAAGTCGATGTAGGCAGCATGGACCTCAGCGAGCCTGGCATAGACCTTCTTCTCGTCTGCAGTCAAGCTATCCCATGCCTTGACCCACTGGTCGCGCGGAGCAAGGTCGGTGTTCTCAGGGACGACGCCCAGCTCCTTTTCTCTGGCCAGGGTAATGTTCCTCATGGCATCCCATCCCATATCGAATTTGCCTCTGTACTTTTCAATGTAGGCCTGGGGTACGTGGTGCGGCCAGTGGCCCGCTCCGAAGGCCAGGTAGAGGAAGAATGGCTTATCCGGTTCCAGGGATTTGCCGTCGCTGATGTACTGAATGGATTGGTTCACCAGGTCCTTGGAGAGGTGGTAGCCCTGCTCTGGGGTAGATGGCGGGCTTATGCGGGTGGTTCCGGAAACGAGGTCAGGATACCACTGGCTGGTATGAGACTCCAGGAATCCGTAGTACCTCTCGAATCCTCTTCCCATGGGCCACTGGTCGTAGGGGCCGGCGGCGTTGATGGTGCCGGAGGGTGCCAGGTGCCATTTGCCCACGCAGTAGGTATCATATCCATTTTTAACCAGCATCTCAGGCATGGTCGCTGCCTCTTTGGACAGGTAGGTTGTGTATCCTGGGTAGCCGGATGCAAACTCCATGAGAGAGCCGACGCTCACTGAGTGGAGGTTTCTTCCCGTGAGCATGCAGGCGCGGGTGGGTGAGCAGATGCCTGTGGTGTGGAAGTTGCTGTACCTCAGCCCTCCTTCGGCCAATCGATCGATGTTTGGAGTATTGACCGGTCCGCCGAAGCATCCGAGGCTGCCGTATCCAATATCGTCCAAAACCAGGAAGATCACATTGGGCGATCCCTTTGGAGCCTTTACAGTCTCAATGGGACAGGGAGTTGAATCGGCATAAGTGAGGCCAATCTGCGGCACGCATTTCGCTGTGGCGGCATTATCGCATTTAGAAGAAGCTGACTGAGAAGTGCTGTCTGCCGACTTGATTGTCAGTACGGTCTCCTTCTGAGGCGATACAACATCTTCGGTAGATATATCTGCAAGTGTCGAGCTCTCAGAGAGGGCCTTTTTTCTGTTCGTAAGCAGCTCTATGCCGGAGTTTTCCAGAGATCCGCTGGAGCCTCCATTAGCATCAGCCGCCAATATCTGGCTGGCTAGATGGCTGTCTGATGTCGCTAAATCCTCCGATGACGCAGCATCAGCACCGCTGTCTGCGGAAAAGCTATCTGCGGCGATCATAGCAAAAAAAATGATCAGAAAAGCCATTATTATTGTGGCTCGTTTTAAAATTAATATTCCTCCTTGCCTATATAAAAATCCACATTATCATATATCAAATTATCTGTCGTCTTCTCATTGTCGCTTTTTCATGAATTGCGGGTGTTATGTTTGGAAACATCACATTGATGAATTACATTGCCGCAATCACTTTGTTTTATCACATTGCTAAACGGCGGAGAAAATAAGAGGTGCGGCTGCCGGGATTCGAACCCGGGTTACAGGCTTGGGAAGCCTATGTCATAACCACTGGACCACAGCCGCTCATGATGAGGATATTCTTCTGCTACTGCCGGGGATGTCTGTCTTTGATCTTTTTTCCAGCCCGGCAGGCTTAGCTCTGATCCATCACGATATTTAAGTCTTTCCGCAAAAATAATCATGATCCTGCGATGCACTATTCCTGACGGAGCTTTCTTTATCATCCATCCTTTTCGATTCTGGCCATTTAAGCAAATGCCCTTCAGATGAATACGGGCGGCAGCCAATATCCCGCCGGCAAATAGTCGCCTGTGTAGTAAGGTGGAGCGATATAATTGTAAGGCAATCCATTGTAGGGATACGCATTCACATATACTGTTTTCCTCGCCTTGGGGTCCAGATAGTAGTAGACCGGAAGCCCAGTATGGGGATTTATATAGCCATAAACCGGATATCCTGTAACTGGATCAATGGAAACTCTTCCCAGCCAGCCGCTGCTGTAGTTGAGGGCCTTCCAGATGTAATAGGGGTCCGGCATCAGATTGCCATTGACGACGATGCTTCCTTTGGGAGAACTGCCCCATGACCAGAGGTCATTCTTGAGGTTTGTCCCAGCAGGTTGAGGATTCTGGGCTTTGAAGCTGCCAATCCAGCTCCTGCCAAAGTCTCCCCCAACGTTTTGCGTGTAGCTCTGGCCAATGCAGCAGCCTGCTGCCAATAGAATAATGGTCATGGTCAGAAAGACCTTTGCTGCAAGCGCTAGTCCCATTTCAAATCCTCCCGATTGTTAGCAAGAGCGCAAGCGATAAAAGGCTTTTGATTTTCTCTCCGGGCAGGTTTTCTCTGATCTATTGAGATATTGCTGAATATTCTGAATATTTGATATGAATTCAATGTCAATTAATTATAAATTTCTATTATTCAATGCAAAAATATGCTACGAATAGTAGGATTTATATATCTGACAAAAAGACACTGAACCCAAAACCATGATAGGTGAATATGGCTTGCGCAATTGACATCAAGCAGCTTACTAAGGTCTATGATGGAAAGGTAAAGGCTCTAAATGGAGTCGATCTGACGGTAGAGGAGGCCAGCATTTTTGCCCTGCTTGGCCCGAACGGTTCCGGCAAGACCACATTGATGCGAATCCTGACCACTCAGATCCAGCCCACAACTGGGCTTGCGTTCGCCTTTCGATATGATGTTGTAAAGGATGACGATGAGGTCAGAAAGATCATCGGTTATGTGCCCCAGGAGATGAGCGTCTGGACGGATATCACTGGCTATGAGAATCTGCTCATCTACGCCAAGATCTATGGCGTCTCCTCTGCCTGTAGAACGAAGGTCATCCGGGATGCCCTGCAGAACATGGGCCTGGAGGATGTGGCAGACGATCTCGTCAAGAGATACTCAGGCGGCATGATCCGCAGGCTTGAGATTGCCTGTGCCCTCCTGGTTAAACCGAAGATTCTCTTTCTGGACGAGCCCACTCTGGGCCTTGACCCCTCCGCCAGGAAAGCGGTCTGGGAGAGCCTGAGGTCGTTCAAGAGAGAATATGGCACTACGGTCTTCTTCAACACTCATTACATGGATGAGGCAGATATGTATTCCGATGAGGTTGCCATTATCAACCGGGGAAGGATCGTCAAGACCGGCACTGCCAGCGAGCTTAAACGCTCCCTTCACAGCGAGATCATATCCTTCCGCCTGGCAAACGATGGGACCGGTTCCAGCTGTGCAGCCGCGGCTTTTCCTGGGTGGGAAGTGGATGCCTTGACGAAGGTCCGGGCTCTGAATCTCGTTGAGGATGCCTCCATTCATAACGGCATCCTGGATGTGACAGTCGAGAACGGAGAGGTAGCTATGCCCCTGATCATGGAGGTCTTGATGGGCGAAGGAATCTCGCTGGAATGGATCAGAGAAACGAAGCCTACGCTGGATGATGTCTTCCTGAAGTATGCCGGAATGCGAGATAGATCAGGTTACAGATATGGCATTAAATGATTCACTGCGAGAGATGTTTGCCATGATCGAGCTTGAGATGAGACGGCTCAGGCACGATCGGACTGAGATTTACACCCGCGCCGTTCAGCCGGTCCTCTGGCTGGCGGTCTACGGAACGGTCATGAGCCACGTGCGGGACATTCCCACCAACGGGATTCCGTATATCGATTACATCACGCCGGGGGTGCTGCTTCAGTCCACCATCTTTGTCTCAGTCTTCTACGGCCTTACCATCGTCTGGGAGAGGGAGACGGGGATTTTAAAGCGCCTGCTGGTCGCCCCTGCATCCAGATACGCCACTGTCACCGGCAGGGCGATTGCCTCCGGGGTCCGGGCCGTGGTTCAGGCTCTGATAATCTTCCCGGTGGCCATCTTGCTCGGTGTGAAGTTCATCTCCAATCCGGTCTACATCCTCTCCGCCTTCCTGATGCTGTTCATGGTCTCGGGAGGCTTTGCCGCCCTCTCCATTTTTGTCGCTTCCCTGATGAAGACCCGTGAGCGCTTCATGGGAATCGGCCAAGCTCTGATCATGCCTCTGTTCTTTGCCAGCAATGCGCTTTACCCTATCAAACTGATGCCTCCCTTCCTTCAGTCCATAGCGGTTCTAAATCCGCTTACCTATGCCGTGGATGCGGTGAGGGGACTCTTGATAAGCGGAGAGGTGGCCAATATCCCCGTGGACTTCGTGTCAGTGATCATCTTTGATGCCGTGGTATTCATTGTGGCGTCGACCAGCTTCAGGAGGATCATTCAATGAAATTCAATGAATGAACAATATTTATATTAAAATACATTGGAGACGATTCAATCTCGCTCGTCTCCTTTCCAAATTAAATAAACGTGCCTCAGCTGCATGCAGGGCTCGCGTTCATCGATCGGATGGGCACGACATAGGGCCTGTCAAGATCTCTCATCACCTGCGCCTCAATTCCGTAGACGTAGCTGATATTACTCTCTGTAATAAGCGCGTTGGGGCTTCCAACTGCGTATACCTTCCCGCTCATCAGCATGGCCAGCTTGTCTGAGAACCTGGCTGCCAGATTGAGGTCGTGAATGGCCATGACTGCGGAGATTCTCTTCTCCTTGACAAGGGAGCTTATCGTCTCCATGACATCGAGCTGGTGCTTCATATCCAGGTTCGAGGTCGGCTCGTCCAGGAGCAACACCTCCGGCTCCTGGCAGAGGGCACGGGCAATCAGTACCTTCTGCTTCTGGCCGCCGGAAAGCTGAGAAAAGTCTCTCATTGAGAACTTTTCCAGGTGCAGCAGCTCAAGGGTGTCTGCTACTTTATCGAGGTCTGCATCTGAGACTCTCCAGCTGATGTGCGGCCTTCTGCCCATGAGGACGGTATCGAATACCGTGGTGTTCAAAGGCGTCGAGCTGGACTGGGGAACATAGCCGAAGACGCGGGCGATCCCCACAGAAGTCATCTCCTCAAGCTTCTGGGAATCGAGCAGTATGCTTCCCTTCGGCTTGAGAATGCGATCGATGCATTTAATCAGGGTAGTCTTTCCGGATCCGTTTGGACCCACGAGGCTCAATATCTCCGATTCTTCAATTACCAGATTTAAATCATCCAGGATCTTGTTGCTTGAATAGCTAAAGGTCAGATCTTTAATTGTAATTTTAACCATAAATCGTCGCGCTCCTTCAGGCAGGAGTCGATTGGCCCGTGAACCAATTCCGGCGCTCCATCGCTCATTGCATAATCTGGGCATGAGTTGGTATTATTAATAAAACTTTCTACCCATGTTGTATTATCAGATATAACTGAATCAGGAGTATTATGGTATATTTTTCAGTGACAATCTGTGATCAGTATGCCAATTAGCCTCAAAATGTCTTTATATTATCAAACTAATTAAGAATACTTCCCTGATGAGATTTGACCGTTGGCGTATGTTGAGACAAGCCTGGCAGGTCCTGCCGGGAAGAGTCCCTGGCGAGGGATTCGAGCTGATTTAAAAAAATGGGCAGGCTTGTTCGTTGTCGGTACGCTGCAAGCTTGCTATAAGTTGGCTGCAAATCCGCAGCAAATTCGCTGTATATCACTCTAAGTTCGCTCAATACTGAACCAGCGTTCCCTCTTCCTTGACTCTCTTTACCGCGAATCTGATAATGAGCAAACTCATGGGCATTAAAATCATGCAGAAGATGACCAGGGCGGAGATCTCCGGGAGCAGATCATGCAGCGAATAGCCCTGCAGGAGCGCGTGTCTCATTCCGCTCAGAGAATAGGTCATGGGAAAGATATGAGAGATGCTCTGCAGCCACCAGGGCAATACCTCGATTGGGAAGAATACCCCACCGAAGAGTTCTGATGTGCTCATGAACATCATATTGATCGGATCTCCCCTCTTAAAGATCATAATGAAGCTGGCAGCCAGCATGCCGAGACTGCTAAAGCTCAATACCGTCAGAAAGAGGATAATCAATGCGCCCAGCAGGTTGGCATTATTTAGATTCACGCCCAGGAAAATGCCAACCAGAAGATACAGGACAACTCGAATGGAGGCAAATATGAAGCTCCACAATGATGAAAAGGTTATCACCGTGGTCGTATCCGTGGGAGTTACGAGCATGGCTTCTAAGGTTCCCATCATCTGCTCGTCTCTTATGGTCTCAGAAAAGCCCCTTAGCGAGACCATCAGGTAGGTGGAAAAAGCTATGCCTATCAGGACAAAAGAGAAATAGTCTCCTCCGTAAGGCTCAAGATATTTGGCACCTGCGGTTCCTACGAGCTTGGCAACGAAATAATATGTCAGAATGTTAAACAGCATGAAGAACATTCTCAAGATGGACTCCAATTTGTAGCTCATCTGAAGCATGTAGCTGCGCCTGATAAATGCGAACGCCTTTCTCAAGATCACCCTTATCTCCTCCCCATACCCAGTCCGCCCCTATGCCGGAAGCGCATCTCCTTCATGAAGGATGATTTCGGCTGTTTTTCTTCTTCCAGCCTCTTGCCAGAATAGGATGTGAAGACGTCGCTCAATGTCGAATTGCTGCCAAGGCCGTTCTTCAGCTCTTGAGGCGTGCCGGAAACCTTGATCTTTCCTTCGTCAAGGATAGCGATTCTATTGCAGAGCTGCTCGGCTTCGTTCAGGTTATGGGTGGAGAGGAATATGGTCTTTTCCTGTTCACTGACGATGTAATCGTGGATGAAGTCCCTGGCGTCCTGAGCGGCTTTTGGGTCCAGGCTCCTTGTCGGCTCATCCATGAAGAGGACTCTCGGGTCGTTTATCAGTCCTCTTGCTATGGCCAGGCGCTGCTTCATCCCTGCAGAATAGCTCAGAAAAGGGTCGTCAGCCCTTTTCTCCAGGTTAACAATGCTCAGCAGATCGGATACTCTACTCTGGGCTTTCTTTGAGTAGTAATTGTGAAGATTGGCAAAAAATTCCAAATTCTGCCTTCCGGTTAGCCTCCAGTAGAAGCTTCTCTCATCTGTGGTCACATAGCCGATGGATTCTCTGACCTTCCGGCTCTCCTTCAGTACATCGTATCCATTCACCTTTGCAGTTCCCGTGCTCGGAAAGATCAGGGTGCATAGTATCTTTATCAGCGTCGTCTTGCCGGCACCATTCGGCCCGAGCAATCCGAATACCTCACCCTCTCGCACCTGCAAATTGATCGTTTCCAGGGATGTTATCTCATCTTTGTTGAGCGGATGGGCGACGAAATCAAATAGCCCTCGATGTAATAAGAATTTTTTTGTTAAGTTATGAACCTCGATTGAATACATTCCTATGATATCACACCCATGTTTTCACCTGGGATTATCTTCCAGTTTCCTCATTACAAGATATTGTAGTTTTAATCTTACTTGATCATAATTATTGTATTTTTTCAAGCAATATTTAATACTTCTTCTCTGCAAATCTCAATACATATCGACCAGTGACAGTCCTATCTCTATTTCTGTTATAGCTTCGGTCGACCATATCATTTCTGCCACTGCATTTCGGCAATGGTTCCAGTCATCGCAAATTGCCAAGGCAAGTTTTAAATCCTATTCTGTTAGAATAAATCATCATGATTGTGTCGCAACGGCCTTCAATGAGAATGAACCTTTCTGCCTGGTCAAGTCTGATACTGATTGCGATTGTTCCCTTATTGATCTGCGGATGCATAGGGGATGATAATAATAAGCCGTCTGTGGATAGCGGTCCCGCAGCCGCCCAGGGCACTCATCTCAACCTCACGAATATGGGTCCATATGCGGTTGGGCTAAACCTGACAGACAATAATGAATACTATCTAAGCCATATAATAACCGAAAATTGCAGCGTCAAGACAGGCCCGCCAGATTGCTTTTCCTACTCCAATTATACTCGCTACCAGAGGGACATCCTGGATAAAAAGAGCGGAAACCGAAGTCTATCTCTGGTTGTTGAGCAATATAAGAATGTAGCTCAAACCGATGATAACCTCCTTGAGCTGGGCCTCTCAAGATGGCCTTTGGATGAGAATAATCCCTCCGAGTCTCACTATATCGGGGAACGCAAGTGGATAATCGTTTCGGGGCCGCAAGAAGGTGAGATCGATGCCGCCTGCTGGGTTGATGATAATACTATCCTCTCGATGAGGATGTTCAATATCAGTGAAGGCGATTCTATAGCTATGCTGGGATCTATCACTGAAAGATCCCCGTAGAGGGCAATTCGCTATGAGATGCTTGCCGGTGATTGCTAGAATGCGAAATTGAAGGCGAAATTGAAGCATATCCGAATGCAAGTGCAAATGGAAGGTAGACGCCTGATTCATCAGGCAAGGATTATACATGAGACTATTGTTTTGGGCTTATTTGCTGGTCCTCCTGTCGGCAGGCACTGGCGCTGGCACAGAGTCTTCACCTCAGTCTATCAGCGAGAGCATGCCGGTGGTTATCCATTATTCTCATGGAGCCTGTCATGCTGAATGGGGCAGGACGGATGTATGGATAGATGGAGATGGGACCGGCCTCTATGAGAGCGGAAGCGGTGAACTTGTCTTCTTTGAAGATGAAGAGAGATTCGAGCGGGAGGAGTTCAGAAAGACCTTCACACTCAATGAGACCGAACTGAAAGGTCTTCTTCATGAGCTTAATGATAGCGGCTTTTATTCCCTGAATGATAGCTACTATAATCCTGAGGTACGGGACGGCTCCTGCGAGGATATTTCGGTTACCGTAAACGGATCAACAAAATCGGTGGGCGTAAGCAATACTGTTGCACCACGAGCTTACGAGATGGCTTCTCAGCTCATCGAGGAGATTGCAGAGAATAAGACTCTAGTCGTTCCCTACAGTTCCAGGAGCTTTGAATCTCTGATTGGGGATTTGAATAATAGCGACAGAGACGTCCGGGCGGGTGCGGCGTTCGCATTGGGCGGCTATAAAGATGCAAGAGCCGTCGATCCATTGATCCGGGCGCTTCAAGATGATGATCACTTTGTGAGGTGGAGGGCGGCTCTGGCTTTGGGGGAGATCAATGATACAAGGGCCACAGCCGCGCTGATTGATGCACTCAATGATAGCGATCATTATGTGCGGATGAACTCAATTCAGGCTCTGGGAAATCTTCATGACGGCAGAGCCGTCGAGCCGCTGATCCTGGTCCTGAATAGCAGCGATGGCGATCTGCGAAGGCTTGCCGCTCAATCCCTTGGCAATCTCAATGATAGCCGGGCAGTCGATGCATTGATCCAGGCGCTCGAGGATGAGGATGATTGGGTTCGGCAAAATGCTGTAGCATCATTGGGCCAAATCAAAGATCCGAGAGCAGTCGAACCACTGGTTTTAGCTCTTAACGATAGCGATTGGTCTGTCCAGGAGAGCGCCGCATCGGCTCTGACTGAGATTGGAGTTTCCAGTGCTTTGATCACAGCCCTCAAGGACGGAAATGCAAGGGTACGCAGCTATGCGGCAGAGGTTCTTTTTGATCTCAGAGACCCTGATGCTATTGATTCATTGATCCTAGCTATTAAGGATGAGGACCGCACTGTCCGGCAGTATGTCGTCCTCGCTCTGGGCAATCTCAATGATAGCCGGGCGGTCGCTCCTTTGATCTCAGTTCTTGGGGATGATGACATCTATGTCCGGCAGTATGCAGCAGAAGTTCTTGGTCAGCTGAGGGACCCGAGGGCCTCAGATTCTCTGATTCAGGCGCTCAATGACCGCGACGGCGGTGTGCGGAAGAGTGCAGCCGGTGCTCTGGGAAATCTCAACGACCACCGGGCCTTCGGGCCGCTGATGCAGACACTCAATGATAGCGATAGCGAAGTCAGAGCGAGCGCAGCCCGGTCTCTCGGCCTTCTTGGCGATCCCGGTGCGGCAAGCCCGCTTATCCTGGCTCTTGATGATGAGGATTGGGCCGTCCGCAGCGAGAGCGCAAAATCCCTCGGCCTTTTGCGTGATCCCGCCGCCCTTGATCCGCTGATCAGGGCACTTAATGATAGCGATAGTGATGTCCGGGCAAGTGCCGCCCGATCTCTGGGCAATCTCAGCGATAAAAAAGCCACAGGGCCGCTCATCCTGGCGCTAAATGACAGCAATTGGGATGTGCAGACCTTTGCCGCAGCGGCTCTTGCTGAGATAGATGGCATCAATCCATTGGTTTTGGCTCTCAATGATAGCAGCAGCGATATCCGAGGCAGAGCTGCCGTGGCTCTTGCCGATCTCGGAGACAGCAGAGCTCTCGGCCCGCTGATACAGGCTCTGGGTGATAGCAACAGCGTTGTCAGATCGAGTGCCGCTTCTGCTCTTGGCGATCTTAACGATAGCGGGGCGGTAAGACCATTGATCCTGGCTCTGGGTGATAGCTCCTATGCGGTTCGCTACAGCGCCGCGTTTTCTCTCGGGCAGCTTAATGATAGCCGAGCAGTCGAATCCTTGATCCTGGCTCTCAACGATAGCGACATTGATGTTCGGAGGTCTGCTGCATGTGCTCTGGGAAATATCAAAGACGCCAGGGCAGTAGAGCCGCTGATCCTGGCTCTGCAGGATGATTACAGTGGGGCGCGAAGCAGTGCTGCGTTGGCTTTGGGTGAACTCAGGGATGCCAGAGCAGTTGAGCCGCTTATCCTGGCGCTTCAGGACAACTACAACATGGTGCGGTATAGCGCAGCTATTGCTCTGGGAAATATCGGCGATCCCAGATCATTGGTGCCATTGGAGCAGGCTCTCAACGATAGCGACAGCGATGTACGGGAGGCAGCCGGAAAGGCCTTGGTTGTCTTAAAGGGAGTCATGGGGCAGGGAGGGCAGGAAGGATGAAGGGTCCGGACCGCATTAATGATTATAAATTGCACGGAACCAATTTATACAAGTAGTACTTTCTATGCTTATCGGTCTAGAGACTAGGAGGGATTGGTTTGGCTGAGAAAGAGATGAGAAACTTTGCCCTTCGGGACAAGGATGGCAACGAGATCGGGGTCTTTACCGGGAAAGCACCGAGGCAGGCGGCTTTAAAAGCTGCCAATCGCGGTCACACGGACATCAGGCTTCGGGAACGGGGTACAAAGAAGGTGCATATCTTTTCCGGAGAGCGTGTACAGATAAAGAAACCAAAGGACGCTCCCGCATGGATGCCGGATGAGATCTGGAAGCCCAAGGTTAAAAAGATCGGTATGGAATACCTGGACAAGCCTGGAGCAGATGTGGAAAAGATAGTGGTAGTCAAGCGCAGAAAGTAGCCATCTCATCTGTCCAGTTTCATTTGTCATTTCGATTTCTCTTTTTTTTGCTTGCCGTTTCTGTTGCTTTTTTATGGGCTCTGCATTAGCCAATCTTTTCAGGATTGGGGCGTGCAGGCGTTGGCAATTTTTTTTCGCATATCAGCTTCCTGAAAAACGATTGAAAAATACGTCGTTTGCTGAAAATAGAAATATTTAAATACGTTGAATGACGTAAATAATTGCTAATCTAAATTGGTGATTTGTGATGAAGATAAGAATAATCAGCTCTCGCGAAGAGATCAATTCCATAAGGCCGAACGAAAAGGCTGTCCATCTGGCATTTAGAGCCTCCAGCGCGGACTTTCTCAATCTGCTTCAGAAAGCGCCACGACTTCAGATGGTCCAGGTTCCGCCCTCCTACATGAGAACCATGTCTAAAGCCATTGAGGCCTTCCTGAGGATTCAGGGGGTGAAACTGCTGGAAGGAGATGTATGGGGTCACCGCAAGGATCTTGATGAGTACTTCACCATCGAAGATGTGGTTATCAGAGAGATCCGTTCTCTTTCAGATAGCGGTGCGGCCATAGATAGCATTGCCAATAAGGCCAGGATCAGCCCGCAGCTCATCAAATATATTGCAGGAACGAATGTGACTGCCTGAGCTTCTATCCCTGAGCTTAAATCGGTGAGAAATGCGGCGATTGCTGCCAGGCGGAAAAACGTAGCGCTTTGGTGATATAAATGAGGGGCCGCCCTCAGCGGCAGCCCCAACCGTACCTCCTTACCGTCTCCTCAAAACAATCCGGTCTCCGCTGGCGGCCTGCTTGAATATCTCCAGTCCCTGCGTGATCTTTCCGATGTGGTTTACGGACGAATAGGGCTGGGTCTTACCAAAGAAGACACAAAATGCCGGGCCGGGCGACCAGTAGCAGACATCTCCCGCGGATGATGTCGACGAAGGGTTTTCGTTATCCATCTGCATAGAAACATCAAAGTAAACTTCCTCGCCCCAGAGATTGGCTATGCCTTCAATGGGAAGCGAATCAAAGAGAGCTTCCCTTATCCTGGGATTTCTTTCGTCCAGTTTTGCCAGAGACCTTCCCTTGCCAATGATCTCTATCTCCATCATTCTCATAAATCAAAAGCCTCCTCTGTTAGCATCGATCAGCATTGATCCCTATTACTTTCGCCCCGCGCGGCAAATCTACTCATATCCATCGGTACTACTATGATTTAGACCGCCCGGCCAAACTCTCTTTTCACTACTCCCGCGGGCGGGTCCATCCCCTCAAGGTTTAATAATCTGACCTATTTTCTCTTCAAGCGGATATGCAGTCTATCCGAGTAATTGACGCCCAGGCTCAGCGCCAGGTCCCAGGCATCTTTTGCTTCCGGCATATTCTGGTCTGTGCCGTAGGCCATGATCCAGGTCCTCTCTCTTTTCAGGGTGGGGGCAATCTCACGCAATAGCTCCGGGGTCCAGCACCATGAGGCTTTGCCCAATACGAATTTGAGGTGGACATTCTTCTTTTCCGTCCAAAAATCGAGATGATAGTCCGATCCCCGCTTTGGGCTGACTACCACGCAGTGGATCTTTTCCAGGATAGCCTCAGCAATGGGGTTGGTGCCGTTGGTCTCAATGTGAATCTCACCACCTTGGCTGTGCAACAATGAGATCAACTGCGATAGCTCTACCATCTGCATTGTCGGCTCTCCTCCGGTGATTACTACCATCCGGCTTCGGATGTTCTCAATCACCTCCGCGGGTGACAATTCCTTCCGCGGCCGGTCGTCTGTGTCACATCCCTGGCAGCGGAGATTGCAGCCGGCCAGGCGAACGAAGGTGGCGGACCTTCCCATGGCCGGCCCCTCGCCCTGGATTGAATAGAATATCTCTATCAGGCGCATTGCCCATCTTTCTTATGCCAACTTAGATAAATGTTAGTCAATATGGTGATTCAATATATGATCATAAAAGATCTGGCAGATTGCAGATATTTTCGTGCGATGGATAATACTCTTCTCTGCGAGCTGCTTCATCCAGAACGGGAGAATCTGGACCTTCCCTATAGCATTGCTCACGCGATCTTGCAGCCAGGTGAGACATCGATTCCTCATCGGCTGAAGACCTCTGCCGAGGTCTATTTCATTCTGGTGGGGAAAGGGGAGATGCACATCAACCGAGATGTCTCCCAGGTTCTAGCCGGACAGGCAGTTCTGATTCCGCCCGGCTCCTGGCAGCATATTCGAAATTCAGGTGACATTGCTTTGAAGGTCCTCTGTCTGGTCAGCCCAGGCTGGCGGGTGGAGGATGAGGAGACTGATGTGAATTGCCCAGATCTGCATAATGAGATGTGAAATTAAATGGCGATGGAATGGGATCTGCAAGAGCGCGATGAAGCCCTGAGAAGAGATGCGGCTATTATCATGGATTGGCGAAAGCTCAGCGGACTGGAGGGGCTGGTGGGAGGGCTACAGGCGGTAATCGTCAACACCGAAGAGCATCTGCAAAATGCAGCCGTCGAGGAGCTTGTCAGATACAGTGGCCTTCAATTTGAGGAGGAATTTATTGATCGGGAGTACAGAACCGCAGTTCTCAAAGTTCCGGGTTCAGGTGAGTTTCGTTCGGCTGACTTTCTCATCCGATCCAGGCTGAATAGCGGCAATCCATTCCGTTCCGCTAACATGGCTGCTCAGACCGGGAGCTATCCCAATACTCGCCTGGAGACATTCGTCTTTGAGACCTGCGATATCGAGAGGTATGTATCGATTCAATCCAAGGCAAATGTCAAATTCGAAAGCGAGATACTCGATCTCGGAAACTGCTATTTTATCCAGACCGCGCCCTCTCAGTTCACCGGAAACTCCATCGGATTTATCGAATGGAAGGGCAAAAGAGGCGTCTACTCCGGTCCCGAGAGCCGAATAATTCGCCGGAAGACTCAGGCATTCGAATCATCTTCTCATCTGAAAAACATTCGCTGGCTGGACCATGCCGCCACACGGGTCAGGGCTCAGGATCGCGATCCTGCCATACTGGAGTTCATGCGTCTCACCAATTATAGCTTCGATTTCGCAATTTATGTGAGGAGCCTCAATTCCATTACCAATGTCGCACGCTTATCCTCTTCAGATTTTGCCATGGTCTTCACCTCCGGAATTACACCTTTTGTCAGCCAGCAAAAATCCGGGCCTACAGAGAAATTCATAAGCAATTTCGGCCCTCGCGTCCATCACATCGCCTTCCAAACGGAAGCGATCGAGTCTACTGTGGAGGCATTACGAAAAGATGGAATGCAGTTCCTCCTCGATCTGGTTGGCTCACCCGAGGAGGGCTTGAAGCAGATCTTCAGCCAGCCATCAAGAAATACCCTCCTGGTCACGGAGTATATTCATCGATATGGAAACTTTGATGGATTTTTCACAAAGTCCAATGTGACGAGCCTTACGGCCGCTACCGCAAAGCAGTGAATCCATATGCAAGCTCTAATAAACCAGAAGCTCGAATTCAAGGCCTGAAGAGTTCATTATGATTGAAAACAATCCTGCGAATCCCGAAAATCCCCGAGAAAACATCATGGACACCGCCAGGAGGATCATCGCCCTCGGCCCCATCTGCGACAGCTGCCTGGGCCGCCAGTTCGCAATGCTCTCCACCGGCCTTACCAATGCAGATCGAGGCCGCTCCATCAAGACGGTGCTGGCCATGCAGTCCGCCGCCAGCGAAGACCGCGACCTTCTGGAAGAGCTGGCGCCGTCATTCCGATCGGCGCGCCTCAAGCTGGGCCGCAGGGATGAAGAGGACGCCCGCTGCACCGTCTGCCTGGGCGAGATGGCTCCGGGAAATCTGGACGCCTGGGCGGAAAAAGCAGCTGCAGCCATCGCGAGCCGGGAGATCAAGACCCTGCTGGTGGGAACGAGGATGTCCGGCCTTCTCGCCGAGAACGAGGAGCTGCTTCTCGCCGACGGCGGCAGCACCCATACCGAGCCCATGAAGTCGGAGCTGAATCGCGAGGTTGGAAAGAGGCTCACTGTCCTGACTGGAAAGCCGGTCGACCTAAAAAGTCCGGATGTGGTGGTCCACCTCAACCTGGAGAAGGGAGAGACAGAGCTGCAGGTTGCCTCCATTTTCATCCGGGGACGCTACAGAAAGCTTGTTCGCGGCATTCCTCAGACGCGCTGGCCTTGTCGCGAGTGTCATGGCCGGGGCTGCCCGCGGTGCCAGGGCACAGGCAAGATGTATCAGGAATCCGTCGACGAGTTGATCCGGCCCGCGGTTATGGAAGCCTTCGCAGCCGAAGACACAGTCTTTCATGGTGCCGGTCGCGAGGATATCGACGCCCGCATGCTGGGCACCGGCCGCCCATTCATCGCAGAGGCGGTGCGCCCCTTCATCAGGACCGCTGACCTGGCTGAGCTGGAGGCGGAGATCAACCGCCGTGCTGCAGGCAAGGTGGAGGTCTTGGGCCTCGCTGAGGCTGATTGTGCAATGGTTGAGAGGATCAAAGAGGCCAAATTTGAGAAGACCTATTCCGCTCTGG